>JAUZPJ010000192.1 GCA_030706025.1 Bacillota bacterium
AAATTATCCCGTTAAATTATATATGGCTAACGCCTTAGCGGACATAGCGAATAAAGAATCCATTCCCGTACTCATTTCATCCTTGTCGAACTCACACCGTTGGTATAGAGATCGGGTCAATATGTTAATCTCTAGTTTCGGAGAGGCCTTTGATACTTATATAAGCCAGATATCCGATCCTGAACAAATTGAGATTAAGGAATTGATTGTGGATTTTGCCTCTGTTTATTTTTCCGATTCAGCTAAATCATATCTTATTCATATAGTTGACACGAACAAGGAAGTGATAGCTAAGCTTCAGGAACAATATGGAGAATGTGGTGAAACGGTTTGTTCTAACTGTATCTACTACTCAAAACCTAAAGAAAATGGTCCGAGACTATGTAACTATTACGGAAATGTAAGTCCTTCTTATGTGTGTTCTCATCATCGGATAATCCCGGTAAGTGTCAATTATAAGGAAAACTATCATAAGCTTGTCTACAAAGCGGCTAATATTCTTGCTCGTTTTTATCCTAAAGTTTTAGAGGATGCGAAGTACCTAAATTCAGGGGATATTGAGTTGAAGAAAATTGCGATTGAAGCAATGTCCAGTTTCAATACCCTTGAAAACTTGATACGGCTACTTTCGTTCATAAAACATGAGGATACCGCTAGGAGTGTCATTCATGCTGTTTCAGAAATTCTTGAACGTAACCCCCGATTTATTAATGTGGTCCTGACTAATTTTAAGGGTGAAAAAGATCAGGACGTCAAACGAAGATTAGCTGAGATTCTTTCCAATAAAATTGAATACTTCATTATGAAACTAAACACGAAAAGCGCAGATACCGCTCATGAAATGATCAAAGAAATTCTACTTATGGGCCATACCAGTGAGGTTATTGATTTCCTAAATAAGAATAAAGACTTAGATCTTGAAAATGAACTCTTGGCGATCGTTAAAGACGTGATGAACCTGTCCGGCAAATTAAAGGATGAGTTCAGTAGGTACTTAAATCAGAGAATAGCTGAAAAATGTGGAATGACCAAACAGGAAGATTTTGTTCTCAAAAAAGAGGAACAAAAGGATCGGAAATTAATTCATAGCCTCTATCTAATCTTGGTAGCAATCATACTCTTTTTCCCTGTTCTTTATGGTATCAGGCACTATGATATCCTTTTATCGACGTCTCCTTCGGAACAAGTCAAACTATTTGTCATTGACTTTAACTATTATCTAGCGTTTTACTCCATAACGATAAACCTGATTTACCTTGCCTTATTAGTTCTTTCTTCGTTGAATGCAAACAAGCAGCTAAAGCTATGGCGCATAAAAGGCGTTTCCTTATTATTTAAACACAGAATGCTTCCTTCAATTTCAATCGTTGCTCCAGCTTATAATGAAGAAAAAACGATTATAGAAAGTGCGAATTCTCTCCTTAATCTAAAATATCCGGACTACGAATTAGTGATTGTTAATGACGGTTCCAAGGATAACACTCTACAGGTACTCATTAATTATTTTGACCTTATCAGGGTTGACTATGTTTTTGACTATCACTTGAACACCAAACCGGTTCGTGGGATCTATATGAATCGTTCAATTCCAAAACTGATCGTAGTAGATAAGGAAAATGGAGGAAAGGCGGATTCGCTCAACGCTGGAATTAATATTTCTAGCAAGGAATATTTTTGCGGTATCGATGCGGATTCTTTGCTTGAAGATGATGCCTTACTGAAACTTGCTTCACTAACGCTAGATGAGGGGATTGAAACTCCGGCACTTGGGGGCAACATATTTCCGATCAATGGTTGTACGATTGATCGTGGGCAGATCAAAACTATTCAGATCCCCAATAATACGTTGGCCAAATTTCAAACGATTGAGTACATCAGAGCATTTATGGCTGGACGTTTAGGTTGGGCTTATCTGAATAGCCTGCTCATTATTTCCGGGGCGTTTGGCCTATTCCGGAAGGAAAGGGTGATTAGCGTTGGTGGTTATCTAACCAGCAGTGGTAGATATGCTAAAGATACCGTCGGTGAAGATATGGAGTTAGTCGTCCGAATCAGTCGATTGATGAGAGAGCTAGGATATAAGTATAGGATATGTTATGCGTTTAATGCCAATTGCTGGACCGAGGTGCCGGAAGATCTTACGAGTTTGAAGAAACAACGTTACAGATGGCATAAAGGTCTTATCGATATTCTTACCTTTCATAAAAAGATGTTGTTTAATCCAAGCTATGGAAGAACGGGTATTCTCTCTATGCCATATTTTCTTACGTTTGAGATGATCGGCCCTATTGTTGAATCAGTCGGTTACCTCATGGTCATAGCCGCATTTTTACTTGGCTTGCTTAATACTCAGATCGCCCTACTCCTTTTCATTTCTACCATTTTGATGGGAGTGCTTGTCTCGGTATCTTCGTTGATTATTGCGGAAAAGGATATGAAATATTTTAGTTTAAGAGATGTCATGATTCTGGTAGTATTCGCAATCATAGAAAACTTTGGCCCGAGGCAGCTATTTAGCGCGTGGCGTGTAGGTGGATACTTAAACATGCTTAAGAAACCAACCGGATGGGATAAACCCATAAGAAAAGGATTTGTGGCAAAGACATAAATATTTATAATTCGGTATGGTGTGAAGAAACGGTAAGGCTTTAAATGTAACATGAAATTTCTTGGAATGATCAGTGCTTAATAATTGCAAACTGGGTTCGTAATGAATTTCATTACGAACCCAGTTTCAATCTAAAGGATATCAATTTATCAAGAATAAACACGCCCAAAAGCATACCGAAAACATCTGCAGTTGAAAATAACAAGAACCAACCACTTTTTACATAAATTATATTGAATTTAACTGCAAAGTAGAGAATACCATAGAGAGCACATATTAGGATTGATTTGTAACTATATCTTAACTTTGAAAAATAGATGATCATACAAATAGTTGACATGAGAAAAAGATTTAATAAACAAATAAGAGCAAAACTACTTATGGCATCCGGAAGGATTTTTTTAGGCATGAAAATTTTCAATAAAATTAAAGGCCACACTATGGTTGGCATATGTAGAGTGTATAAACCAAAAAACATTAAAATATAACGCAAAAAGTTAGTGCACATTAATTTAGACGAATACATTTTTTTTGTGACCCAAAATAATAAGTTAAGGCCAAGTATTGTCATCCATGTCTGATACCAATTATGTGAATAGATACCTAATCTTAAAAATAATTCTTCAATAAAACCATATATTAACGAAAAAATAAGAAACCAATAATATTTAAGATTCAAAACAGAAATTAACAGTGCCGATGCAGTTACTGAAAATTGTGAGAATAGATTTCCGGCAAGTCCATCGTTTAATGGGGATTGGGGGAAGATCATCGGGTAATAATCATATGCCTTTAAAAATAAATATACAGTTGCCTCAAAGCTAAACGTTATTCCCGCTATAATTAAATACAAAGCAGTCACATGTTTACGGTTGTTTGCTTTTTTCAACAGAGCAATAATTTGGATTATACATAAAATTCCTAGAAGGATATACCAAATTGTATTGGTCCAAAATGCAGTTGTCATAATAAGCTTATCCTTAAATGCAATTATTGTTATATAAAGGCTTTTTGCGATACTCAAGCCCGATAAAGTTTTCAGACCATTTCCAGGAGATTTCTTTAATAAAACCAGTGTTAAGTGCCCAATCATCGATCTGTTGGATGGACAATCGATGTTCAAGAGGTGGTCCCATTTTCGTAGAAGTCTTGGCCCACTCGATTACCACCAATCTGCCACCCGATTGAAGAATCCTATTTAATTCAAGGAAAAATTCGATGGGTTGATCCACTTCATGTATAACAAGCGATATTAATAGCCCGTCCATCATCTGATCTGGTAAGGGAAAATGACTTTCTTCAGATTGAAGCATCTTTACATTGTGGATTTGTTGTTGAGTAAGAATTTCCCTAAGATCACTGAGCATTTCAGCACGGATATCGAGAGCGTACACTTGCTTAACTTCCTTAGCAAGTGGTATCGTGAAAAAACCTGTCCCACAACCAATATCTGCCCATACTGTGTTAGATCCAAGGCCTATATCCTTTAAAACCTGAGCCGGTGGCAATATTGCCTGACGTTCTTGGCTATTAAGTTTTTTGCGATTTTCAGGGTCGAATTTATGTCCTGACACAACAGTAGCCTCCTCCATTTCCCCTATGTAGGGAATCGCTTATGTGGACAAACGTATCAACGATTAGAAATAAGAATACTAAGATTGATGAAACTAGCAGGTTAAAGAGCAAAGTTGCCGTTTTTAAAGATGGAAACTGAATTGCCGTCTGAAGTCGTTCCTATGATTTCCAGGTCGCTTGTTCCGATCATAAAGTCTACATGGACCAGAGATTCGTTGATCCCCAGTTTCGAGAAGTCTTCTTGGGCTAGTGTTTCGCTATTTTTTAGACAGACGGGATAAGCCTTTCCTAAGGCTAAATGGCAGGACGCATTTTCGTCAAAGAGAGTGTTGTAAAACAAGATATTGGAATTGGAGATGGGAGAATCATAGGGAACCAAAGCGACCTCTCCAAGAAAATGCGAGCCTTCATCGGTCTCAATCAGTGTCTTTAATGTTTCGTAGCCTTTCTCCGCCTTAAAGTCGACAATTCTGCCCTCCTTAAAGGTCAAGGAAAAGTTCTCGATCAGGTTTCCATTGTAGTTTAGAGGCATAGAACTGACGACTTGGCCATTCACACCTGTCTTTTTGGGCAATGTAAATACCTCTTCAGTAGGCATGTTAGCAATAAACTCTATCCCTTCAGGAGTAAACTCAGAGCCGCCCAGCCAAAGATGATTTTCGGGAAGCTCGATGGTTAAGTCAGTTCCTAAGGAGTTTTTGTATTTGAGGGACGTTAAGGCCAGCGAATTCAATATACCCATTCGCCCTTTGAGATTCGCTTTATGTTCTTCCCAAGAAACAATAGGATTCTCAGAGTCGACACGTACTGTTTTGAAGATGAGGTCCCAGAGCTTTTCTATGGACTCTTCCTCGGAAAGGTGCGGAAAGACTTTCTTGGACCATGATGCCGTCGGTATTGAGACAACGCACCAGGTATTTTTATTACTCATCAGCCTTTCTTGATACGCTTTAAGGGCTGTACTGCTTGCTTTTTGGGCTTTGGCCATTCGTAGGGGATTGACATCCTTCATTAACTCAGGATCTGAGGCAGATATGCTCAAAAAAGCGGCTCCTTGTTGGACATAGGAAAGGTAAAATTGCTTTTGCCACTCAGGAAATTCGTCGAAAATCTCTTCTGGAGCATGGAGAAAGCGGATCTTTGAGAACAATTCATCACGCCATTGGATCACAACATCCCGTGCGCCTTCTTGATAAGCTTTTTCAGCAACCAGGCGTGCAAAGGGGGCGCATTCAATCGGAGCAGTGATAACAAGCGTTTGCTTGTTTTGGAGATTGAGACCGGTTTTTACAATGAGAGAAGCATATTTTTGCAATAAATTGTTCTTCATAAAGACTCCTTTTCACAAAGTTTTAATGGAAATCTAATTAACCCA
>JAUZPJ010000193.1 GCA_030706025.1 Bacillota bacterium
GCCGTCTGTTCTGTCTATTGAAATCCCAGCATATTGATGGTATTCTCATAGTGTAATACCCCAATGGGGTATAGGACGGATCATAGAGTTAGACACGTTTAGAAATGAAGTTGTAAGGAGAAAAGCATGAATAAAGCCTATGTTGATTCCCGAAAATGTGACAGTTCACCCATGTGCCCTGCGCGAAGGTCTTGTCCTGAAAAAGCGATAAGTCAAGAAAAACTTGGTATCTTAAGGCGGGGTGCACCTGTCGTTGACCCTGAAAAATGTGTTTCTTGTGGTGTATGCTTAAAAATGTGCCCTCACGGAGCAATTGCCATGAGAGCACCTTCAACTGGCTCCAAGTCAAAGAAAAAGAAGAAATAGAATAGGAATAGGAAAGTTTCACTATGTCACATACTTGACCTTATTTATGTCGGGTATGTGTCATTTATTTTGCTCGGAAGAAATGAGCGTAACAATCGGTACGATTTGTAATAGTGCGCAGCAGTTCAGTTTATTAATGGAAGAACTAAAGATTCAGAGTAAGCGATTTGTGGTTTGAAGTTAGGATTCTAATCGGATATAATTATGAAGGAAATTTAACTAATCTAAGTAAATTTTGAAGATTCTTAGACCTTAATAAGGTTTTGAGGAGGAAAACTATGCAATCGGTAACCATAAGGGATATTTATAAAGAAACGAATTCATTTCTTAATCAGAAAGTAGAACTATCTGGCTGGATTCGCACGGTGCGTTCTTCGAAAGCGTTTGGTTTTATCGAAATTAATGACGGGAGTTTTTTTAATAACTTGCAAGTGGTGTATGAAGAGAGCTTACCCAACTTTATGGAGATTGGGAAGCTCACCATCAGCTCTGCCTTACGAATCCAGGGGACGCTTGTCCCTTCACCTGGGGCTAAGCAGCCGTTTGAATTAAAAGCGGAGAACATTGAAATATTAGCTCAATCTGCGGCAGACTACCCACTTCAAAAGAAACGACACACATTTGAGTATCTTCGCTCGATTGCCCATTTGCGCCCTAGAACCAATACGTTTGCAGCTGTTTTTCGAGTGCGTTCTGTTGTAGCGTATGCGATTCATAAATTTTTTCAAGAGAAGGGCTATGTCTATGTGCATACACCAATTATTACCGGCAGTGATGCTGAAGGAGCCGGTGAAATGTTTAGAGTGACTGCCTTAGATATGGCAAAACCTCCACAAGATGAAGCAGGAGACGTTGATTTTACTAGAGACTTCTTTGGCCGAGAAACGAGTCTGACCGTAAGTGGACAGCTTAATGTGGAAACATATTGTATGGCTTTCCGCAATGTATATACCTTTGGCCCCACATTCCGAGCTGAAAATTCCAATACGGCCAGACATGCCGCGGAGTTTTGGATGATTGAACCAGAGATTGCCTTTGCAGATCTTCACGACAACATGAACTTAGCTGAAGAGATGATGAAGTTTATTATTCAGTATGCTTTGGATAATGCGCCCGAGGAAATGGCGTTCTTTAATAACTTTGTTGATAAGACCTTGTTTGATCGGCTGAAAAACATCTTGAACTCTGAATTTGGACATGTAACGTATACTGAAGCAGTAGAAATGCTGGAGAAGGAAAATGATAAATTCGAGTATCCTGTTCATTGGGGCACTGATCTACAAACCGAGCATGAACGTTTCTTAACGGAAAAAATATTTAAAAAACCGGTTTTTGTATCCGATTACCCTAAGGACATTAAGGCATTCTATATGCGTCTCAATGATGATAACAAGACTGTAGCTGCTATGGATCTACTCGTTCCGGGGGTTGGAGAGATCATTGGGGGGAGCCAACGGGAAGAACGACTAGAGGTATTGCAGAGTCGAATGAAAGAGTTCGGGCTAAAAGAAGAGGACTACGACTGGTATCTTGACTTGCGGAAGTACGGCGGAGTGAAACATGCCGGGTATGGGCTTGGTTTTGAGCGCGTTATTATGTATCTGACGGGAATGTCAAATATCCGTGACGTTATCTCGTTCCCGAGAACGGCCAATTCATGTGAGTTTTAGAGAGGTTTATATCTACCAATAAGTTAGTCAAAAAGTTAGTTAAATAATTACTTATTAGATTTTTGATAGGGCTGTAAGCAAACTTGTTTTCTAGTTGTTACAGCCCTTTAAATTATTGACTAAGTTATTAAATGCGACCAGGGTCCTCCCTGAAGTTGACACCCTAAATTTACCATGTTATTATGAATGAATAGTATGAATGTATAGACAACTTTATAAGGATAGGATGTTTTTGGTGGTTCATGAAGAAATTTCCATAGATAAAAGTTCATTTATTCCTATTTACTATCAGCTGTTTAAGTTACTTGAAGAACAAATACGACGTGGCGACTTCAAACCAGGGGAGTCATTGCCCACGGAGAATGATATCGCTTCACGCTATGAAATCAGCCGAATGACGGTCAGAAGGGCAATTTCTGAACTAGTGTCGGCGGGGATGGTTTATGCGCAGCAGGGAAAAGGTACGTTTGTCGCTACCCCGAAGCTCGATAATATTGTCTTCGAAATCAATGATTTTAACGAAGATATCAAAAAGAGAGGGCTAAATTACAAAACAACTTTGTTAGAAGCTAAGATTGTTAGGGCTGACGAGAACTTGAGGGCCAAGTTCCAAATTACTGAAGAAAATAAGAGATTCTTATTTTTCCGAACGGTATTGTCTGCTGAAAGCGAACGACTTTCCTATGAGGTGAAATATACGACCTATAGTAAGAGCAAACCTATCCTTGAATCGGAGCTAAAAGATCCAAGTTTACCCGGTCTGGTAGCTGCACACACGGAATACTTGCCTGTAAGTTCTAAAAAGGTTTTACAGGTTGCGGTATGCACAGAGGAAGAAGCCTTGATTCTTGGTATATCTCCCCAATCTCCTGTTTTCCTCATTGAACAAACTATCTTTGATACCGAACTTAGACCAGTGGGGTGGAGTAAAGCTGTTTACAGGGGGGATAGGTATAAATTGACAAGTTATGATGGCTGGTATAAAAAAGATTAATAAGAGCTAAGTGGGGGTTTCTAAGGTGGAAGATGAACTACAAGAAGCGTTGGCGGATCTTGACGAAGAAAAAACCCTAAGGCTGGTAGAAGAAAGAATCCAAGCGGGTTGTACAACGTTAGATATTATTGAAAGTTGTCGGCGTGGTGTAGAATTAGTTGGAGTCAAATATAGTAACAATGATTATTTTTTGTCAGACCTTATTATGTCAGAAGAGATTCTGAAAGAGGTAATGCGGATTTTGGAGCCTCATATACCACTAAATGATTCTAATGATGGCCTAACATCGCCTCCTATCGTAATGGGGACAATTGAAGGAGACATTCATGATCTTGGCAAAAATTTAGTTATTTACCTTCTGCGTTCATCGGGTTATCAAGTTTACGACTTGGGTGTTAATGTAACGCCTGAGAGATTTATTCAAGCTTTGAACGAAACGAATGCCTCGATCTTGGGAATTAGTGTGTTGCTCTCCTTTTGCGTTGGTTCTATCAAGAAAGTTATTGATCTCCTTATCGATGCCGGTATGAGGGATAAGGTTAAAGTCGTGGTAGGAGGGTATCCTGTTAATCAGCAAGTTCAAGAATATACGGGTGCCGATTTTTACGCGAACGATGTTACAGAAGCGATGAATATCTATCGTCAAATTTTAGAAATTGGGAAAGGTTCAGTCTAAGTGAGAGACTGAACCTTTTTTTGGCCGGAATTAAAAGTTGGGTATATTTTGGCTGTTGACCAGAAATAGAAATCGTGTTACTATTTAAATAGTTCAAATTGTATATACATTATTACTAAAAATTGAATTCAATCAATTTCATTTTTTACCCTATACTTGTATATACATCTAGACATAAGAAGGAAATCACAAGCTTACAAACGCTTAATGGTTTATTAGAGACGCTTTATTTATAAAGCACATTTGGCTTGGCTGGGGTTACCCCAAATTATATAGATTAAAGGCCGGGGAAAAAAAGCTTTAATTTATCGACATATATGTCTATACATCTAGATATATATAATTAATTTTTTAAGGATAATTTTAAAGGGGGTATGGTCAAAATTTCCGGGGATACTATGCTGCAACTTAGGACTAATACGTATTTAATCAAAGCATGAGTTGTACAAACTTAAATGGAAAGGAAGATAAAACTTTATGGCAACACTTGCAGAAAAAAGTTCTGAAAAATCGACGCTCAATAGCTATCGGTGGGTAATCTTAACTTTAATGGTCGCCAGTTTTTTGCTTACCTTTATTAGCAGAATGGCTTGGCCGCCGCTTATTCCGGTTGTCGCACCGGCTTTGCGCATGACCAATGTCCAGGCCGGCGCTTTGATGACGGCGTTTTATTTCGGCTATATTATTACCCAAATTCCGGCTGGAGTATTAACAGATCGCTTAGGTGTCAAAGCAATTTTAACCATAAGTTTGGTGTTAGAGGGAATTGCTACCTTTGCGATGCGGTATATGACCAACTATGATACTGGTTTCTGGCTCCGGGTAATTGTAGGTTTGGGCGCTGGGGCTGTTATGTCAGCTTGTACCCGCGCTGTAACCGAGTGGTTCCCGCCTGAAGAAAGAGGTACGGCTTTCGGTATCTTATTAGCAGCTCCGTCCGCCGGAATCGTGTTGTCTAACTATATTGCACCAGCATTGAATAGTGCTTTGGGCTGGCGTGGAGTGTTTGAGGTTATTGGGGCCTTTACTACTATTATTGGGATACTGATCCTGTTTTTAGTTCGTACTACATCTGATCAGACACCAAAAAGCGGAAACCCGCTCGGTGGGTTCAAAGTAATCTTTCAAAGTAAAGAATTAATACTCATATCACTTATCGGTTTCTGCCTGCTATGGTCCGAACTGGGAATCGCTACTTGGGCTAATACCTATATTAAAACGAAATTAGGTTATTCGGTTGCAACCGCTGGGTTAGTCATGATTTTCTACGGTATCGGAGGTGTTGTAGCTCCGTTACTTTCCGGTGTGATCTCCGATAAAATTGGCAAGCGCAAGAGCATCCTAATCTTTGCCTATGCGGCACAGATTCCTGCCACAATTATTTTCGGCTATATGCATTCGATTGGATTGTTGTATCTCATGGGATTCCTGGTCGGATTTTTATCCTACCTAGCTAATCCACATCTCAGTATCTTGGTAACCCAGTTTGCGGGTAAAGAATGGGCTGCTACAGCGACTGGCACAACTAACTTTGTTTGGCAGTTAGCTTCCATGCTTGGCCCGATTGTCCTTGGTTGGTCGATAGATGCTACAGGCAGTTTTTCATCGGTTTGGTATATTCTTTCGGCTGGGCCATTGCTTGGAATCTTCTTATTAATGGCAATTAATGAGAAGGTTAGACGTGTATAGGTTCAATTAGGGGTTCTGGTGACAAAGTCCTTTTCCTAAAGACTGTTCGAGGACTGAGTCAGTTTAAACTATATCAATTTTGCGGGAGGATAAGATATGACTAAGTCAGTCGAGGAGATTTATTCAGAGAGAC
>JAUZPJ010000194.1 GCA_030706025.1 Bacillota bacterium
ACTATTGGCAGGACCATAATATCTATTGTTGCACAAAGTGGACCCGATTCAGAAATAGCCAAAAGGTTTTATTCCTCTTATCTTCTACCACGTCGAAATGGTGCCAAAAAGATTCTTGAGAGTGCAATCACTAAAGGTGAAATTCGAAACAACTTGTTTTTAGAATTAGTTATGGATATGTTATTTGGTCCCATCTATTTCCGTATACTTGTTTATAAGGATACCCCAAGTGTTCAGTATATCGAGTGTTTAGTTGACCAAGTTTTAGAAGGAATTGCAAGCTGATTTACAACGATTGAAAATGATAGCACTTGAAACAACATTCTCAAAAGGATGTTGACATGTATAAAACTTTTGTAGTATTATATGACTAGGCAATAGTTGACTGATCATATAATTTAGGGGGTGAGAGAGTATTTATAAAGAAGAGGACTCCCTCGGTTTCATTATCTATCGTGCTGATTTAAAATTAAAAAATTATTTCCACAGAAAGATAAAAGAATTCGGTATTACCCGAGAACAATGGATGATCCTTGGTAAGTTATTTGAACAGGATGGAATTAACCAGAAAGAACTGGCGGATCAACTTTTAAAAGAACAATCAGCTCTTACTAGGACGTTAGATCGTATGGAAAGAGACGGATATATTAAGCGAGAAGTAAGTCCTAATGACAGAAGAGCTTTTTTAGTTTATCTAACTGATGCCGGTATAACCTTGAGAAATCAAATTGAACCGATTGCAATCGCCTGTCTTGAACAGGCTGTTAAAGGATTTAATGAAGAAGAAGTAAATATTTTAAAAAACTTATTGAACCGAACGGTACTAAATCTAAAATAATTTTTTTATTCATATAATTGACTAGTCAATAATTAAGTAGTCAATGTTTGTTTAAAATTGCATATGAATGAGTCGTTTTAAAACAAATTAAAAGGAGAATGTGAAATGTCAAAAGTATTATTTATTACCGCTAATCCTAAATCAGTAGAAAGTTCTATTAGTCTCGGTCTTGGTGAAAAGTTCCTTAAACATTATAAAGAAACTAATCATAAAGACGAAGTTGTTTTAATTGATTTGTATAAAACTAATATTCCTGAGATCGACTATGAGTTACTTTATGTTATTGAAAATATGAAAAAGGGAATATCCTTGGAGAACCTGCCGGTACAAACCCGTAATCAATTTGAGCGTTTTAACAGTTTTACAGAACAATTCGTTCAAGCTGACAAGTATATTTTTGTTACACCAATGTGGAATCTTGGTTTTCCAGCAAGGCTTAAGTCGTATATAGATACCATTTGCATTGCTGGTAAAACTTTCAGATACACCCCGGACGGTCCGCAGGGTCTGTTAAAGGATAAAAAATGCCTTCATATTCATGCTTCCGGTGGGTTTCATTCTAAAGATCCTATGAATCATGCAGATAAGTATCTTAAGGATATCATGCAATTCATGGGTGTTGCTGACTATAAAAGTATCGTTGTTGAAGGTCATAGCGCTATCCCAGACCGCGCCGAGACCATTATTGCAAAAGCTCATACTGAAATTCCGGCAGTCGTTGAATGGTTCGCTGTTTAAGCAGATTTTATAGGAAGCCCCTGCGTTTTTACGTGGGGGTTGCGTCCGTACCGGAAACAAATATTTAGTAAACGAGTTATGGATTCCTCTCTAATATTTCATAAAGCCTGGGTGATAACATTGTTGACGCTATGGACTTATCTAATCAGAAGTGATCGATGTAAACGATGTGGACTCTGCCTTAAAACTTGTCAGATGGGTGCAATTAACGAAACAGAGACAGGGCCTTATATAATAAATCAAAAAGTATGCACTAAATGCGGAATTTGTTACAAGGAATGTAAGATTAGGGCTATTAAAAAGAATTTGAGATTGCACTTTCAAGATAACTCCGAAAGGTGGAAATAATAAATGGGTTCCATAATTCATAAACCGGATGGCGGAAAAATAATCAAGACCAACTGTTTTGAATGCCACGCTAAATGCGGGGCCTTATGTCATGTGGACAGTAAAGGAAGGCTCGTTAAAGTCGAAGGAAACCCAGAAGATCCGCGTAATGAAGGAAGGATGTGTCCAAAAGGAAGGGCTGCCATTAACATATTATATCATCCGGATCGTTTGAACTATCCCATGAAGCGTGTTGGCGCTCGCGGCGAGGGCAAGTGGGAACGTATTACCTGGGATGAGGCGATGGATACTATTTACACAAAAATTATGGAGTATAGGGATCAGTTCGGGCCCGAGAGCATTGTAAATGCGCAAGGAACCGGACGGGGAACGAATCAATGGAATCAACGATTGGGGAATACGATTGGTGTAAATCACTGGTTAGCTCCGGGTCATATTTGTCTTGCACCGATTCTTGTTACCAGTTTAAGTACGATTGGTATGGTCACAAACTGGGAAGGAGCTGATCTTGACCGAAGCGAGGTTCAGGTTTTTTGGGGATCAAACCAGATTTGGACAGAACAAACTTATACTTCAGGTGGTGTTAATCGAGGTCGTGACCGAAATGTAAAACTTATAGTTATTGATCCCAATTTCGAGCACCCTTTGGCTGCGCGCGCGGATCATTTTATTGGACTTAGGCCAGGAAGTGATAGCGCCTTAGCGATGGCCTGGATCCATGTCATCATTGAAGAAAATCTATATGATGAATCCTTTTGTAAAAGATGGACAACGGCTCCGATTTTGATTGATAGCGAGACCTTAAACCCCATCACAGAGGATAAACTTAAAGCGACTGGGAAAAAGGATACTTTAGTTGTATGGGATCGTAATACCCAAGGCGTCCAACCAATGGATGATCATCATCTAAAACCAGAACTTGATCCCGAACTCAACGGTTATTTTGAAATCGTTGATTTGAATGGAGAAATTCTAAAAGTCAAAACGGCTTGGCAAGAATTACGCGAACGTGCAGCCAAAATGACACCGGAAAAAGCCGCTAGGCTATGTTGGTTAGAGCCAAAACAAATTTATGATAGTGCAAGGATGTACGCGAAAGCTAAATCGGCAGCTATTTCTTATTTTCAGGGGCTCGAGGAACATACTAATTCAATGCATACTATCCATGCCGTAAACACATTAATGATGATTACAGGTAATTTGGACGTTTTCGGTGGAAATATGTGGCCAATGTTTTGGAATCATATGCTAAGCGATCGATTGACGGGCAGACCTACCGATCCTAAAGCAGCGGAGAAAAAATCGAATCCATTCAAACTTTATGTTGCAAGCCATCCTCAGCAGGTTTTTGAAACCATGCTGACTGGTAAACCTTACCCTATAAAAATGTATCTTGGTATTGCAGGTAATCCACTTTCGTGGTCTGAGCAGCCAGAGAATACAAAAAAGGCATTGCTCAATCTTGATTTCATTGTCGTTATGGATTATTTTCTTTCGCCAACTGCACAATTGGCGGATATTGTTTTACCATCAGCACACTGGACAGAAAGAGATTATATTGCCGATGAACAGTGTGGCCGCTGGTATTTTGCCCAACAGAAAGCAGTTGACCCCTTGTACGAAAGACGTTCTGACGTTACGTTTATTCGTGAACTTGGACACAAAATAAATCCTGAAATGTGGCCATGGCAGACTGACGAGGAACTCTTCGATTTTCAGTTAGAGCCAGAAGGCGTTACCTATAAGGAACTCAAAGATAAATGGATTCATGAGCATACACCGGATGTTGAAAAAAAATATGAGGCAAACGGATTTGCCACTCCTACTAAAAAGGCTGAGATTTATTCCACCGTGTTTCAAAGCATTGGCATTGATCCATTAGCTGATTATGAGGAACCCTTAGAAAGCCCATACAGTGAACCCGAGATAGCTAAAGATTACCCATACATTTTAGTTACGGGTCGGAGATATCCAAATTATTATCACTCACAATACAGGGGGATACCCTATCTCAGAGAATTAGCACCGGAGCCGCGCGTTATGATTAACGAAGGGCTGGCGGAAGAACTTGGAATTAAAGAATTCGATAATGTATGGATTGAATCACCTCATGGTAAATGTATGATGAAAGCCCAACTAACCAATGGATTACATCCAAGGGTAATATCTATCCCTCATGGTTGGTGGCAAGGATGTCCAGAGTTAGGGTTACCGGACTACCCTGATTTCATTGCTAATGCCAATAACTGTATAACCCATAAAAAGCATGATAAAAATACCGGTTCACCAGGATCGCGTTCGTCCCTATGCCAGATCTATAAAGCCTAAGGGGTGGGAGCAATGAAAAGAAAAATTCGTTATACTTTGCTTATCGATTTGGACAAGTGTGTTGGCTGTATGTCATGTACAATAGCGTGTAAGAATGAAAACAATGTTGACCCTGGCATCTTCTGGAATAGAGTGTATAAAGTCGGACCAGAAGGACAATTTCCTAATCTGGATATGTTCTATTTTCCAAAGCAATGTATGCATTGTAATGATCCCCTGTGTATAAAGGTATGCCCAACTAAGGCGACCTATAAGACAGAGGAAGGTATTGTACTCGTTGATCATGATAAGTGTTACGGATGTGGTTATTGTACTTGGGCTTGTCCTTACGGAGCCAGAACAAAGAATGAGAAAAAGGGTATGGTCGAAAAATGCATTTTATGTGCTCATTTAGTAGAGCGAGGTGAAAAACCGGCGTGTGTAGTCTCTTGTGTCGGGAATTGCCGGGTTTTTGGAGACATTAACGATCCTACATCTGAAATATCGATTTATCTTGCTGAGCATTCGGACAGCGCTTTTCAAATACACCCAGAAATTGGAACAAAGCCTTCTGTTATTTATTTGAAACCACGAAAGGGGGCAGCTAAATTATGCCAATCCAATACCCGTTAATATTTTCAACATTATTTCAGCGATTAGCTTTAGGAACGTACATTATGAGTTTAATCTCAGTTGATGTTTTGGGCGTAAATTTAAATATGAATCTTATTTCATTAGTTGCTTTGGTTCTGTTTGGTATTGGGGTTCTGGCTTCGATGATCCATTTGGGAAAACCGGCACGGATAATGAATTCATTTAATAACCCCAAATCTCATCTTAGTCAGGAAGGTATAATAGCTATTGTTGTCGGTATGCTCCTAATGATCCTTGGGTTAAATGGATTATTGTATAACCTTAATACTGGCTTGCAGAACTTCCTGCAAATCTGTGTTTTCGTGTTTTCTTTAATGTTTGTATTTTCTACCGGTTTGGTATATCAGATCTTTGCACGACCTGCTTGGAAAACCAAAAGTGTAGTTATTAACTTTTTTCTTTCTACTCTCTCAATTGGTTCTGTTGGCACCTTTGCCTGGACGGTTTTTACCACAGGCGAGAAAACGGAACAATTAATTTATATCAGCGCAGTAACATCCTTGTGTACCATTATTGGACAGCTATATTATTCCGGATATGTCGCAAGACTTGGGTATGGTGTAGAAGTTCGTGTTTTTGATAATGAGTTTCGTAAAGTATTTATTGCTTGGTTAATTACTGGTCTCG
>JAUZPJ010000195.1 GCA_030706025.1 Bacillota bacterium
ATTGAATAGACCTGCTCCATAAGGTACACCACCTAAGTTTACGCTAAGGTCGTTTAAGTCCTTGACCAAGGACATCATGGTCAAGTAACGAAATTTTTTCCGTTCGTCACTGAGCACTTGCGGCATAAACAGAACTTCGTTTACTCCAAGAGTGCCGTGTATGCCAATTGTGATATTCTTAGCATTTCCCAGTTTCTTGACTCGTCTAATGACCTCTGTTAACCGACATATAGGTGCGCTGAATTCTCCGCCCAAGAGGTTTGGCCCAGCTTTCTTATGTCGCATGGCGTAGTAACGGCTCTCCCACTCTTCCTTAGCAATTTCTTGAGCTAACTCCTGACCTCTATGGGTGTCCATAATCTTACGAAGTTCTCGGATATCCGATTCTAATTGAGGTCCGTCACCTTCCAATACGATAGTTACTAAATTTTGAGCTGCGGGCACATGAAGTCCCGCTTTTTTCTTAAATCCAAGCATGACCTCGTCTTCTATAAGCAGAAAAAAGGGGCTGAGCGAAGCGCTCTTTTCTACCGCTAAACATAGCTTCTCAATATCCTTAAAGTTATAACTAAAGGCTTCCTGCCGAGCCGGAAGGGGACGGACCTTTAAAGTGACTGTATCAAAAATACCTAAGATACCATCACTTCCTATAAAATCCTTGACCTTAAGTCTCGTCGTCGCTGCTATCGATTCTATATATTCTCCTGTTGACAAAACTACGCCTAGGTCAACAACCGTGTCAGCCGCATAACCATATCGGGAGGAACCAATTCCCAACCCCCCTTTGCTAAGACCGACTCCGCCGTTGGCCAGCCAACCCCCGATCGTAGCGGAGGGAGCACTGGTCGGGTAACAATATAAAGTCAGTCCTCGTTTTCTTAAAAATTTTAAGACAGTTTCCCAATTCGTGCCTGACATGATTTTGATCGTTAAAGCGGACTCATCAAGATTGATAATACCCTGTCGTGCTGTCATGTCGACAGAGATTCCACCAAAAATTGGATAGGAACCACCCATCATAGTCGTAGAGCGACCGCGGGGAGTTACTGGAACAGCATTTTTTGTAGCAAATTGCATTAATTGCTGTAACTGCTGTGAAGACCTTGGACGCACAACCGCATCCGGCTTGGTCTTCCAGAACAACCCCAGAATTTTAGGCACTGGGGCCATATCATGGGCATATTGCATACGTTCTATATCCGTCGTTGACACCGAATCTGAGCCCAAAAGCTCAATTAATTGCTGTTCTAATACTTTATTCATGCTTCACCTCTTAATCTAAAGAAAACTTGGCTGGCGCCGAGCCTTAGCGAAGGCGGTCTCTTCTCGCCGTCCTTGGCTTCAGAGACACTCGGCCATCCATGGCCAGCGGCTGGCCAAGTTGCACTTATGCTACAGACGAAGACACTGTCTTCGCACGTATTAGTCTTCTTGCAGTATGCAAACGAAGTTTATACTTTCTGATAAGTATCAGGATTGGGTAAACCCCATCAAAGGTGTTGTTAAATCCCAGATAACCTTACTTTCTCCGCGACCGTGCACAGTCACAGTTGGGCCGTCAATTACTGTCGCATATGGTGCACAGCATAAACCGCGTTCCTCAAATATTACTCGAACATCATTAACATGCTGTGGACGTACTGATAGGATAAAGCCGTAACTCGGAAAGGCCCGCAGCCACCTTTCAATATCAACTCCGGGTGGACAAGGAATCTCGTCCAAGCTTACCCTGGCTCCATATCCTGAAGTCTCTAACAGCATGATGGTGGTCCCTAGAATTCCCGCCATACTTACATCTTTAGCTGTATCACAAAGACCTGTTTCAGCTATAAGTGGGAGTAACTCCAAATCAGATCTCAGTTGCTCTGGTGAACTCATGCTTGAACAATCCCAAAAATCAAAGGTATCGTGTAACCTTCCCTCTAGTTTGCAAACAAGCATGAGTAGATCGCCCGGTCGAGCCGTATGACTTGTAAGCAACCTTTTGGCCTGACCTAGTATCGCTACAGCCAAAGCTGAGGTATCTCTGTTCTTGGTATAATGCCCGCCAACGATGGGCACCCCAAAACGCTCCGCATTTTCCTGCATCCCACTTATCACCTGTGAGGCGAGTTCATCATCCGAGGCAAATAGAACATCCACAACTGCAGTAGGACGACCGCCCATAGCATAGATATCGCTAACATTGGTCAAGACACAGCACCTACCAGCTAATTGAGGATTGGCTCGTAACAAGGGTGGCCACACTCCCTCGGCCGCTAAAAGCAGATAACCCCCGTCCACAGTGATCGCAGCCGCATCATCCCCTAATAAGACAGGTCGACCTTCTACCAAAGGCTTAAGCGGTAATCTTTTTGAGACGGTCTGGATATCCTGTTTCTGATGTAAACCGCCAGTCGCTAGCCAATTTGCGACAAGATCATTGAGCCAAGACATACTCTCATCCTTCCATGCTGATTACTTTCAATTATCAAAAACCACTTGCATGTCATAGTGGACAACATTGCTGAATACAGAACTTTCCCCAGTTAGAAACCAGCCTAACCTTTGGAAGAACTTTACGTTTTGCTCTTGAATATGGGCATAAAAATTACGGCAACCTCGGCATTGCACCTCTTCCATTGCTTTGCGCACCAATAGAGCACCCAATCGCCCGCGAAAGCCAGGTAAAACGGCAAGTCGTCCACCCATCCAATCACCATTTCCTAAAGGATAACATCGTACCACCCCGACGACCTGCTCACTCGCAGTATCCAAACCAATAATCGGTAATGCTACACTATCGTGTTCATCGCCATCTTTTTCCTCAAAAATACCCTGTTCATGGACGAAAACTTCTCTTCGTACAGAATTATACTGTCTCAGTTCATCCTCACTCTCGGCTACTTTTAGTACAAATCTAGCCATGTTCTCTCACCTCTCAAAAGCGGGTAAAACCGAGCAAGCCCCACATCGAACGCAGCCTGCTTTACTGGCGGCAGCTCGCAGTCCATTGTCTGCTAAAGCCCTTGCAACTTCAGTATATAGTTCAATCATTGTTTTCGGCTCCGGCGGAGACATATTGGCAAAGGTAGTCTCTTTCACCGGACGAAGGGGTACAACAAATGGATAGACTCCCATCTTGATACAGCGAATACATCCTGCTAGAGTATCTGCAAGACTCTCACCCAATCCAATAATGATATAGGTACTGACCTGATTCCGTCCGAAAACCTCAACCGCCTTGGCAAAGCCCTCAAAATATTCACTCACAGGCAATTTTGCTTTTCCAGGGGTAATACGTTCTCTCACCTTTTGGTCAAAGCTCTCGAGGTGCATACCGACGGTATCCACACCACAATCTTTCAGATGACTATAGGTACTTAGATCATTCACAGGCTCAAATTGAACATGAACAGGTAACCCTGTTGCTTCTTTGATAGCCTGTGCGCAATCTCCCAAATGTTTAATACCATACAGAGGATTAGCTGTTGTTCCCGCGGTCAGAGTTACATGTGTCACACCGTCCAAACAAACTGCAACCTCAGCAACCTCTGCCAGTTGCTTTGGAGTTTTCACAGGCATAGTCTTATTGTCACTTAGGCTTGTACCTATTCCACAAAATTGACACCGCTCCCCGCCATGCCAACGCGAACAGGTTTGAATAACCGTACTTGCTAAACAATCGCGTCCGTGGAGAAGCGCGATTTTGTTGTAGGGCACTCCGTCCGCAGTGTGTAAAGCATAAAATCGGGGCGTACCTATTAACTCAACTTCACTGACTAATTCGCCGTCCTTGAAAATAAGTGAGTGCTCCCCGTCCTCATGTAGGGTATAGTGAGAATTTATGGCACACTCACCGGTCGTCGGAACGGTTATCTGGTTTTTCCCAAACACCAATCCTTTGCCATTGGCTGGGCCTGCACCACCTTGACGACCCTTACCCGTTCCTTGCGTGATTTTAATTCCTTTACTCTGTAATTCCACCATTAATTCTTTTGTTTCCAAAGGACTACCCATATTCCGCTTTCTCCTTTGTGATCGTTTAAGGGATAAAACCCCTTCCCTGGCAACTTTCCAGGGAAGGGGAGGAAAGAAACAAACACTTACATCCAAGTACCCATAATAAAAGCGCCTGCTTTATAGTGTTCAAGTGCTAAGTCAAGTGTATCAAGCGGATCGAAAGCGACTACACCGTCTAGTAGATCTTCTTCACGGAAACCGACGGCGCCCAATCCGAACTGACAGAGATATACTTTGCCGCCTTCTTTCATGAATTGCTGAAGGCGCTGAGTATGTGCTAAATGACCAGGATAGAACTCGTCCCCAACTTTGGGATAGCCCTTAGTAGCGCTCGCAGCAAGTACACCGCACGGTCCATAGAGCAGAATTGTTGTTTCAAATCCCTTACGCAGAAGACGGGTAGCCGTTAAGAGCGCAATCAGGGTTACGGAAGCTTCGGTAAACATTCCGTGGATTTGGACTAAAGCTTTTTGCCCGGGTTCTGCCTTATAATCAGGGAATATCTTTCTTTTCGTATAAAGACTGTCGCCAACTTGAACTTTCGACATGTGCTTTCTCCTCCTTATTTCTTCTTGGATCCATACACGCGTTCAGCGTTTTCCCAGAAAATTTTGTTTTTAAATTCATCGGAAATATCAGCGCCTTCCCATTTCCAATACTCGGAAGGCAGATCACTCCATGGCTCATCGGAACCCCATAGGATACGATCTTCACCAACACCTGCTTTCGCAATTTCGTCTAACAAGAAACGTACGCCAAAACCGACTGCCCAGCAGCCATCCGTGTAGACTTGATAACCCTCTTTGACCCAATTAATAAATTTGGGGACCATTTTAATGTGGCCGCTCACGCCGCCACCGAGGTGAATGATATGAAGACGAATGCGTTTTCCATATTTTTCAACAAACTTATAGTAGTTACTTATATCAGAATTTCCGCCCGAACTAGAGTGGGTTTGTAACGTGAGGTCATATTTTTCGCAGGTACTTACAATTTCCTCCATCAGTTCTTCTGCTTCTGCGTCGTACTTATCTGGATCGGGATTACCACCTAACAAATAAGTCATTTTCAGACAAGCGATACCCGGTTCACTCGCAAATTTAAGGGCCTCCCTGGTGAGTTCTTTATTACGAGGAACATTAGAGACCCAGATGCCACCGAAGAGTCGGTCAGACTTCTTTACGGCTTCAATTACCAGGGGATTTAGGCTAAAAGGCTGTTCATGAACAGGAATGCCATAGTTCGGGCAAACAAGGGCCTTTTTGATACCATACTTGTCCATGTGGGCTAAGTAAGATTCCGTATCGGGATACTCCAGTACCGTAGGGTTCACCGCTTCCTCGAGATCATAATACTTCCAGGGAGCCATCGGCCCAATGTGCGAATGTGCATCGAATACATTACGCATTACCTTCAACACAATTCCTCCTTTAAATAGTTTTCTACCCCGCCTAGGATGGGGTATCCCCTTAGGGACGAATTTATTATATAATCCGAAAATTACA
>JAUZPJ010000196.1 GCA_030706025.1 Bacillota bacterium
ATATCTTACCAAACAGACAAAGAACGAGCGGGCAAAAACCAGCAGTTAACCCTGCTAATAAAACCCACAAAAGGACGGTATAGTTTAATTTGAATACGTAACGGCTACAGATTCCTGTAGAGGGTTTAAATAAAACTGGTTAATCAAGACATCAAGTTCTTCACTAACTTTTACCACTCTTGGATCTGTAAGAGTTTTATCCAAAGCAATCTTTTGCATTTGTAGTCTTAGTTCTTCTATCTGATCACGGCCCGCAACTTTCAACTTAGAACATACTCTTTCATAAAAAACTTGCACACTCAGATATTTAGTACTATGCAACAGCGATATCAACGGCTAAAAGGTAATGTTTTGTCGAACGAAAAAGCTCTCACCGTTAATGATGAGAGCGAAGTCAAAAAAAGAAGATCCACTAGCTTAAAGGCTTATTCATAGTGTTATTTTGAGTTACGTAATTTAACCGACCTCTAAGCTGACCAACATGGCGTTCCATATCAGTAGCCATATCCTTAAACATTTGTTTAGCGGTTTCATCCTGGGTTGAGGCCGAAAAAGCTCCGTAAGTTCCTAGTGCCGATTGTGCAGCGGCTACTGCTTTTTCCAAGTCTGCTTGTACAGTCAAAACAATCCCTCCTTGTCAAAGATTATTATCTGCAGATACTCTTTTAACTATACGACAGCTCGGAAGCCTTGGAATAAATACCGGCGAGAAACTTAATGTAATGGCCATAAAAATTATTCTATGTTCTTTTGCTGCTCCACGCGACGAGCACCAAGATAACAGCTAGAATAATAGCGCTCATCAAGGCTCGAAATAATTACGCCGCTGTTAGAAGCGGCGACAAAACGTCCACCGCCGATATAAATACCGACATGAGAGACCCCCGGAGCATAGGTCGAAAAGAATACTAAATCGCCCGATTGTAGTTGCTCACGACTTACTGAGGAACCCACTTTGTATTGCTCAGAAGCAGTTCTCGGCAAAGAAATTCCAGATCCATTAAATACATATTGGGTATAACCCGAACAATCAAACCCACTTCGACTTGTTCCCCCAAAAACGTAGGGGGCACCTACAAGGGCAAGCGCATCATCCACAAGTACATCACGACCGGAACGAGAAACCTCCGCAGCGGGAGTTGTGACCGCAACAGTCTTAACCGTTAGGTATGATCCTGACACCCAGCCGGTTTGACCATTGTAGATGACATTGTACCAATTACTCGCATTTTTAGAAATCACATCAACTTGGGTATTTTTAGGAATAGCTGCAAGTACTGCAGAGGTCGTCCCAGCTGCCTGACGGAGATTAAGACTTGAGCTTGCAGTTACGGTTCCAACTACCTTAGAAATGCCTGGAGGATTTTGTGAATTATCCACAGACTCATTACTATCGGATCGTGAAACACCCGTAGCTGGAATTGTGACCGCAACAGTCTTAATCGTTATATATGATCCTAAGACCCAGCCGGTTTGACCATTGTACATTACATTGTACCAATTACTCGCGTTTTTAGAAATCACGTCTACTTGAATATTTTTAGGAATAGTTGCAATTACTGCAGAGGTCGTGTCAGCTGTCTTACGAAAATTAAGACCAGAGCTTGCAGTCACGGTTCCGACTATCTTAGAACCCGCCGCAGTTTGTGCGCTGATCCCGGATGTGACAGCGTGCGTAATTTGAGGTGCTGCCAGAATGCAAATGACAGTACTCACTAATGTCAGTATTTTTTTCAACTATTTCACCCTACTTTATAATCTTCTCTACGGTATATGTAACCATAACCGCAGGAAAAGTTGAGATTCATCATAAAATATTCTTTGAATATTCTTCCGAATCATACTAATTACCCTTCATATTCTTCATATGTTGGATATTTCCTTCTATATTTGCAGGGCAATTTTGGGAACTACGCATTTTTCTTAAGTCGAGATCAATCTTGTTAATACTTCAAGCCCTTTTCTTTATGCAGATAGGCAAAAACAAGAACCTTTAAGGCTTGAGCCCAAGGTTCTATTTTAAAACTATCGATCAGTTTTTAAAATTAACGTTTGCTTTTAGACGAGAAGCGCCATTACAAGGTTGTCAATGTTAACAGTCACCAAGGTGTAAGAGCATGGCCCTTATTATAAAGCCTTCTCGCCAGTTTCACCCGTCCGAATTCGTATTGCCTCTTCTACCGGGTAAACAAAGATTTTACCATCTCCCACTTCTCCGCTCCGTGCGGCTTCCGAAATAACTTGGATAAGCCGTTCAACCGATTGATCCTTCACAACCATTTCTATTTTCACTTTGGGAAGAAGGTGAACCTCGTATTCAACTCCACGATATACTTGGGTATGCCCTTTCTGTTTACCACACCCAATGACTTGGGTTACAGTAAGTCCATTCACACCCAAACGTTCCAGTCCTACTTTAACCTCATCCAGCTTACCTGGTCGAATAATTGCTTCAATTTTCTTCATTAATCTTCCTCCTAATTTATTTCTAACGTTTAAGTCGACCTTGGGCTCATCATAAATACTCTCATTTGTATTATACCTAATGTTAATGAGTTTCAAGTTGCGTGTGGTGTGCATGAACTACCATAGGTTTAGCAACGTACGTGGACAAAATCCCACCCCCGATAAAATCCGGATAAGCTTCTTCTCCATGGATAGACTGATCCAACCCAATCTCTTCTTCTTCCGCAGTTGCTCGTAACTTTGTAAATAATCCTACAAACTTAAGGATGACAAACGTTGCTGCAATAGCTAGTACAATCGTCACAACCACACTTAATGCCTGAATACCTAATTGACCTGAATTTCCATAGAGCAGCCCATCTGCACCGCCTGAATTGACAGCCTTCGTTGCAAAAATTCCGGTTGCGAGTGCCCCCCATATTCCTCCGATTCCATGGCAACCAAATGCATCTAAGGCGTCGTCATAACCCAATTTTGCTTTGACTACTCCTACTGTCAAGTAGCACAGCGCCCCACCTATCAGACCAATTACAAGTGCCGATAATGGAGTGACAAACCCCGCTGCCGGTGTGATCGCAACCAATCCTGCTAACGCGCCACTTGCTACACCTAGAACAGTAGGCTTACTTCGATGAATCCATTCTGCTGCCATCCAAGCTAGGGCACCCATAGCAGCCGACGTATTTGTTGTAACAAGTGCCATACCCGCTAATCCATTTGCACCTAAAGCGCTTCCCGCATTAAATCCGAACCAACCGAACCACAGGAGGCCCGCCCCTAAAACCGTAAAAGGTAATTGATGGGGAGTCATCGGCTCTTTACCATATCCCTTACGCTTACCCAAAACCAAAGCAGCAACTAATCCAGAAACCCCAGAGCTTATATGCACGACGGTCCCGCCCGCAAAGTCGAGAGCTCCCATATTTCGTAAGAATCCACCGACTCCCCATACCCAGTGAGCTAGGGGGAAGTATACAATCGTAAGCCACAAGGTAATAAACGCGATGAAAGCAGGAAATCTCATTCGTTCAGCGATTGAACCTGAAATAAGTGCAGGAGTTATAATCGCAAACATCATTTGGAAAGCCATAAAAACGATAAAGGGAAGGGTTGCTGAATACTCCGGATTAGGTTCCACTCCTACTCCATTCAATCCTAACCAATTGAGGCCTCCAATTAAGCCCCCATGGTCTGGACCAAAAGATAAGCTAAAGCCAACCAATACCCATAGAACTGAAGCGATTGCCATGATGATAAAGCTATGCATGATTGTACTCAGGATATTCTTTTTACGTACCATGCCCCCGTAAAAGAGAGCCAAACCTGGAGTCATCAAGAAGACAAGTGCTGTTGACATAATAATAAAACTTGTATCCCCCGTATCGACAGCCGGGGCATCGGCCGCAAGCGCGACCGCTGGAAGAGCTAACATACTTATCATGGTAAGAAATACTACCCAAACCTTTTTCATCATGTTTTCCTCCTTTTTTCTTGAACTTTTGATCAACGTTAATATAAAAACGCCGTCAAAAATTCTAGTTAAAACTAGACATTGTACGGCGCCATTGCCTTATCACAATGTAGACATTGATTTAAATAACCATTTGTATCATCTCCTTAATAGACACTGCAATTGAATAAAACTGCGAAAATCAAAGACGCTCCGGGTAACGTTACTCCCAAAGCGTCATTGCTTCATTACGTCTTCAACTTCCCTGAAATTTGTGCAGTCTGAAAAATGACTTGGATCCTAGCCACTTTTCTGAACAAAAAACGCCGTTCAAAAATCCGTTTAAGCAGATTCTTGTACGGCGCCGTTGCCTTGATAACCTTGAATCTAATTTACTGCTATTCAAGAAAAATTACAAGAGGTTTTAGCCAATGAACACTGTATACTTCCAGATGTTTGTGATTTTCAATCTATCAACATTACTGTATTTTACTTGGAAACATTAATACGTCCTCTACATATAGTGTATAAGAGACAAAGGAGTACTCGACTGAGTACCCCTTTGTCATTTTTTACGTGAGGTGTTTAAAATGTGTTCTATTATTGGACAATTAGATTTTATAAAGAAAATTACTCAGATTGACATCAATATACTTAGTTCTATGGGAAAAGAGCTTACTCACAGAGGCCCTGACCAAAACGGGATCTCGTATGGGGAATCCTATGCCTTTCAGCATAATCGATTGGCAATTATCGATATTGAAAATGGAAGGCAGCCGATGACTGCCATCTACAAAGGCTACGAATATACCATCGTGTATAATGGCGAACTGTACAATACGGACGAACTTCGCACAGAGCTCATGACTTACGGAGTCGAGTTTAAAACCTACTGTGATACAGAAGTCGTGCTGTATTCCTACATAATATGGGGGGAGGATTGTTCAAACAAGCTTAACGGAATTTATGCGTTTGTCATAAATGACTCTAAAGAAAAAAGAGCGTATCTATCCAGAGATCGGTTCGGAATAAAGCCCTTCTTCTATACTTTTGTTGATGGCGCCCTCCTTTTTGCTTCAGAAATCAAAGGACTCTTTAAACATCCTAGGGTTAAACCCCAGCTTGATATGTATGGGTTATGGCAACTCCTCTATATGATGCCAGTAAAGGAAGCGGGGACTGCAATATTCAAGGACATTTTCGAACTTCCTCCAGCCTCTCACGCCCTCTTCGATTCGAGTGGCCTTCGAATATCTAAGTATTGGACGTTACAGGCGTTTCACAATACCGACAGTGAAGCAACCATCGTGGAGACCACCCAAGGGTTACTCCGAGACGCGATCGAACGCCAACTCGTATCCGATGTTCCCCTATGTACTTTCCTTTCCGGAGGATTGGATTCTTCAGTCATCACTGCAGTCGCGGCGGAAAAATATAAACGGGAAGAAAAAAAGCTTTCGACGTACTCCTTTGAGTATGAAGGGAATCGAGACCATTTTACCTCGACCCTATTCCAACCCCAAAGCGATGATGACTATGCTCTTTATCTCGCTCACAACTTGGGCACTAACC
>JAUZPJ010000197.1 GCA_030706025.1 Bacillota bacterium
ATCTTTTTACATCCTTCCAATTTCAAAGTATACCCTTTGGCTTGTGCCACAGCAGGGTTAAACCCCAAACCAGAAGCGAATGCCGCGACGGAAAGCCCTGAAAGTTTCAGGAAACCTCGACGAGAAACATCCATCTCTTTTTCCTCCCCTATCTTTTATCGTAGACTAAAAGTTTTCGGTAATCACAAGGCTATATTCCTAATATTCATAATGCCTAAATATTTAGAATATTCACCCTACTTAAGTTTACCCGATTTTCTTGTTATTGTCACCCAAACTTAGAAAAAATCTGTTTCCATAACTCGACATTTTATGAAAAGTAATTATAAAATTTACCAATCCCTATTAGAAGGAATCTGACAAGTTCACGTGGAATTCTCTAATAAACAAGCTGAGTAAGGAGGGTGGTAAAACATGTCTTTGTTTCGGGTGCTCTATGAAATTCTAAAAGATAACGGCTGGGAATTTGATTTTGATAACAGGAATGAAATCATCAAACTTGAGATTCGCGGCGTTAACGCTAATTTTCATTCCTTCCTTCTTGTTGATGAAGAGCAAGAATCGTTACTTTGCAACACGCATATAAACCAAAAAATCCCCCACTCCACGCGCTTAGAAGTATGTGATTTTATGAGTCGAGTAAACTATGAACTTGCCAATGGAAACTTTGAAATGGATATGGATAATGGCGAAATCAGATATCGCACGTTCCTTGATCTAGCTGATGCGGAACCATCTAAAGACCAGATCCTTAATATCGTTTGGAACGGTGTCCTAGGATTCGATACGTATTATCCTGGGTTAATGAAACTTGTGTACGGAGATTGCAGTGCGGAAGATGCAGCTGCTTATTGTTCGGAAGAAAATCAATAAAGAGGAGTGGCAATTGCCACTCCTCTTTATTGATTTTCATAAAGATATGTTCATTCACAAAACTACCTAGCTTTTAATGGGTAAAATGTAAATTAGTATCATAATGAAATGCACAATACTTCCAGCAGCAATAAATAAGTGGAAGATTTCATGAAATCCAAAGCGCTTAGGGAAAAAATCAAAGATTTTTGTAGCATAAATAATGGCACCTATTGTATAAGCTACACCTCCAACTGCCATGAGAATAATTGCTCCGATTTCTAAATGATTAATAAGTTGAAAAAAAGGAACCAGTGCGATCCAACCAAGAGAGACATAAAAAGCAGACGATACATAACGAGGGATATGTATAAACCATAGTTTCAATATCATTCCTATGATGGCTAGGGTCCAAACTGCAATGAGCATCGTCCATCGCCATGCTCCTTGTAAGCCATAGTAAAAAACTGGAGTATATGAGCCTGCGATTAATAAATAGATTGCTATATGATCGATCTTTTTCAGGATCAGTTCTTTCGAAGGAGTAGTTCGAACCCAATGATACACTGAGCTGGCGCCATAAAGAGCTATCATACTAAACCCATAGATCGTCATGGTAATTAGTTTAGATAGATCATTTTTACTTAGAATAATAAGAAAAACGAGTCCTACGATTGCTGCCATAAATGGAATAAAATGAGTCCAAGTATTGACCGGTTCTTTCATCTTCAATTTGTAAGCAGCCTCCTAAAATATTGAGTATAAGTTAGTCTTATTTTATCCCTTGAATCTGGTAAAATCAAACTTTCCTTTAGATCATGACCTATGAAATATTAATAAATTTATGTATCCAAAAAAGGAAAGCACTCTATATTGTAGCAATAATTACCTGAGTAATAAAGCTAGTTAAACACATAATAAGAATGTTCCATTAAACAAACATAATTTAAAGGAGGGTACCTATCATGGCAGGAGAAAGAAACACTAATCAACCAGCAGCTCAAGGAGCTTCACAATCATTGGATCAATTTAAGTACGAAGTCGCAAATGAAATGGGCCTTCAATTAGGCGGCGACCGCACAAGCCGCGAAAATGGATCAGTCGGTGGCCAAATGACCAAACGTATGATTCAGTTTGCTGAGGAACATCTCAAAGGTGGTACCCGTATCTAACGTTCCCAAATAGGTAACGTGACAATAAGGGAGATATCAATATGATATCTCCCTTATCATATTTTAATTCCTACTCTTTTTGATTTCCAGCTTTGATTTTACGATTTTCAAAAATTTACAAATAAAAGGCTTAAAATAAATCTTACATAGAGTAAATAAAAAGGAGCTTAATGCTCCTTCCTATTGAATGGTACCATCCGTCTCTTCAAGGTGTTTCTTTTTCGATGCCAATTGTGCTTTGACATCTTTTATTTGGTGTGAACTAAGTTCCTCAGCATTTTCTTCTAAAAATTTCTCATTTTTGTGGATATTTCGTATAGTTAATTCAAGTTTTTTTAAGTCTTCAAACTTATTTTTATTGCCATCATTTCTTGGCACGATCATCACCTCGGTTGTTAGTCTATCCAAAGGTGAAAGATTCATTCTGCCTATTTATCCCCTTCCTCGGGAACGATGCAAATAAATGACAACGGTTCTGTTCCTCGATTTAAAAATTGATGAATCTTATTTCCGGGGACATATGCATAAGAACCTGCTTCGATTTCATGATCTATCCCATCTAAATGCAAAGTTCCTTTTCCCTTTAGAATGTAATTAATATGCGGCCATGGATGACTGTGCTTTGGCGTATACCCATCGGTGTCTAGATCAAAGACCCGCATCACATAGCCTTCCCACCCTTCTTGGGGAGAAATAAGGACTTTCTTAAGGACATTTTTCATTGAGTCTCCGTTTAGTTCTAATCCTTTAATATCTTTTTCATGAGCAACAATCAAAGTAATACCTCCCTCATTAGATCATAAGATCTTGCTTTCTTTGATTATACTCCTCTGTGTCAATTTCTCCTTGGGCATAGCGTTCGCGAAGGATGATCATATTCCCACTTTAAAGGATAAAAATAGTATACTAATATTTCGATACTAAAAAGTGACGAAATTGTGAATTCGACGTCAAGATTAAATAATCTTGACATTAGCCGTTCCTCACGTATGATGGATACAGTTCAATACTGAACTTCGAATACCTCGATGTTAGCCAAAGGAAAGGATGAAGATAATGAAAGTCAAAATTTTCAGTTCCTCAGATTATAGGATTTTAGACAAAGAAGTAAATCAATGGTTAGAGGACAACAGCTGGGTTAAGGTAGTAAACATCACTCAGAGCACCGGAACTGGGACTGTTATATCGATTTGGTATACTGAACCAACTGTACCTATCCTCGGATAATCCCCAAGAACTTAAGGAAAGAAAGATGAAAGAGGGTGTAACGAAACTAGGCTTCGTTGCTCCCTCTTAAGTTATGTTTGGGGTTCCCATTTTCGCCGTCTAACCGCATCAAAACCAGTTATATTTGAAATACTATTCCTAATCTAGCGCCTATAACAGCGTTATTATAGGAAAGGACGGTTTTTTTATGAAGGTCTCCCTCTTTGCTACATGCCTAGCAAATGCCTTTTATCCGGAAATGGATATGACAATGGCCAAAATACTAAAACACCTAGGTCACACTATAGACGTTCCTGAAGGACAAGCCTGTTGCGGTCAAATTGCGTTTAATTCAGGTTATATTGATGATGCACGGGAAGTTGCCCGCACGCTCATTGACTCTTTTGAGCGGAGTGAAGTGGTAGTAGGTCCCAGTGGCTCTTGTATTGGCATGATTCATCATTATTACCCTTTTCTGTTTGAGGACGATCCCGTTTACCTTGCTAAAGCCAATGACCTTATACATAAAAGTTACGAATTCACCCAGTTTATCGTTGATATTTTGAAACAACCTGACTTAGGAGCGAAATACTCCGCCAAAGCAACCTATCATCCATCATGTCATGCAACACGACTATTAGGAATTGGAGAAGCTCCTATTCAGCTCATAGAACATGTCAAGGGTTTAGAGCTAATTCCTTTACCAGAATCACAACTCTGCTGTGGCTTTGGAGGAACATTCTCAGTAAAGATGCCTAAAATCTCCGAAGCAATGGTTGCAGAGAAGGCCGAGCATGTCTTAGAATCGGGTGCAGATTTGCTCCTTGGTCTCGACATGGGCTGCCTTATGAATATCTCCGGTTATTTGGAGAAAATAAATAAACCTATTAAAACAATGCATATCATACAGTTGCTGGGGGAGGGAATGAAGCCATGAGTACCTATAAGCCCCTTGTTGAAGAACGAGTCGATAAAGCTCTATCCGATGAATTTTTACGAAAGGCCACACGAAGAGCCACAGACCGTTTGCGTCATAGCAAATATAAAGCTTCCGAAGAACTGGGAGAATGGGAACATTGGCGTCAAGCCGGGCAGACTATCCGCAATCATGTCGTTGCGAATTTAGATTATTATCTCAAGCAACTCATTGGACAGGTCGAAAAGAATGGAGGACATGTCCATTTAGCCAAGACTCCAGCGGAAGCCGTTGAAACCGTTCGTAATATAGTGAGCAAACATGAAGCCAAAACTGTTATTAAATCCAAATCTATGGTTTCTGAAGAAATCCATCTTAACCCAGCTTTAAAACAAGATAATGTTGAGGTGGTTGAAACAGACCTCGGTGAGTATATAATCCAGGTCGCGGGAGAACCCCCTTCTCACATCATTGTCCCAGCCATGCATAAAACAAGGCAGCAAGTTGCAGATTTGTTCGAACCCCTTGCCGGAAAAACTTTGAGTTCAGACACCCCCACATTAACCCATTTCGTACGTACGCAAATGCGAGAAAAATTTCTTCATGGGGATATTGGTATCACAGGTTGTAACTTTGCAGTGGCCAACTCAGGAAGTATTGTTATGGTGACTAACGAAGGAAATGGTCGCATGGTAAGTACCCTGCCACGTGTTCAGATTACACTCATGGGCATGGAGCGGATTGTCCCTTCCTTTCGGGAACTCGATGTTTTGCTCAATCTCCTAGCTCGAAGTGCCACTGGTCAGCGTCTCTCCAGTTACACAACAATTTTAACTCCCCCGAAACAAAAAGCAGAGTCAGATGGTCCCGAGGAATTCCATCTCGTCATTCTTGACCATAATCGCTCAGAAATTTTAGGGGACGATACTTTTCGTACTGCCTTAAACTGTATCCGGTGCGGAGCTTGCTTTAATGTTTGCCCCGTCTACCGTCAAATTGGTGGTCACGCCTATGGCTCTGTTTATGCAGGACCCATAGGATCTGTTATTACACCACTCTTGGAAAAGGACTGGGACAAGTGGGGGCATCTTCCCTTTTTCTCCTCTCTCTGTGGTGCTTGCTCCGAAGCCTGTCCAGTTCGAATCCCTCTCCATGATCTCCTCGTCAAACTCCGAGTCAGAAAAACTATTAGTGGCCATACCCCTCCAGTTGAACAGAAAATTTTTCGAACCTATCGTTACCTCTTTACCCACGAGAAAACCCTGCGCAGGATGATTCGTATAGGTGCAAAGTTACAACTCCCCTTTGTTAGGAATGGGCGAATCGTTGGCGG
>JAUZPJ010000198.1 GCA_030706025.1 Bacillota bacterium
GACGATCATATTCGAATTTCGGCTTCGCCGACCGTATCAAACAAACAAATTCGAGAACTTTTACTAGCTAAGCAGGAATGGATTTTAAAGCAGTGGCTTGCAAAGCAAAACTCCCTGAAACGTTCGCCAAGAGAATTTATCGAGGGTGAACATTTCCCTTATCGGGGGCGTACCCTTGAACTAAAAATTAATAGACATGCCTGTAAGACTATTAGCGTTTTCCGAGAAGGCCAAGTAGTAAATGTTTGTTTACCACAGGATTTACTGGAGTCGGACTTCGCGCCCAATGTTCAAGCGGCTCTGATATCGTGGTATAAGGCTGAAGCTCGTAGGATATTTAAGGACAAGCTTGACATGTTGGCCAAGCGAATGCGGGTTACTTATCAAACTTTCCGACTAAAAGATCAAAGGACAAGGTGGGGGAGTTGCTCCAGTAAAGGAAATTTGAATTTGAATTGGCGTATTATTATGTCACCTGACGAGGTGATCGATTACGTCATTATTCATGAATTGGCACATTTAACGTATCTTGACCATTCGGATCAGTTTTGGCAAAGGGTAGCAGCCTTCATGCCGGAGTTTGTACACTGGAAAACGTGGCTGAAAAATCATGGACAAGAGTTAACGATCTAAAATAAAACAGAGAGAGGACATCGTTTTATTAATGATAGATATAGTGCTTTAGCCTGAATAAGGTAACAATTGATGCCTTCGAGTAAGAGCATAATGGTTTTTTAGAGGATAAAAGCTAATCGCCTTTTTAACTTTGGGCGTAAATCTTAGCTTAGAAATTAGAAACCGTTCATCCTCATGGCTTAAAGCTCTTAATCGGAAGTTATGCTTTTTGCCGAATAGCTCTTCAGACACAGTTTCTTTTCGCTGCTTAAGGCATCGTTCATATATAAAATATCGTTGACCTAGAGAAAATTGTATGTAGAGAGTGTTGCGGTCTTGATTATGAATACCTATAAGCTTTGTTGGTAAAGTCGTATCAATTTTGGACCAGCCAGTATACATTTCCGTGATGTCGTTAATTGCTTGGGAAAAGCAACTAGGACAAATAAGGTATTCTTCTATTTGTACTTGGTTAACTAAAGGATTAGGGTTTATGAGAAAGTGCTTCCGCTCGTATACTTTTATCGTTGTAACTAGTTTATTAGGTTCCAACCGCGATACAATCACTAATTCTTCAGGATGTAATTCTACGATACAAGTACGTTCAGATGATTCCTTCATTATAAATTGCCTCCTTTGGGTTCACCTATCCTTTCACTTAGTTATCTCCATGAAAGCGTGTCCTTACCCCTAAAAATTATATCTCCTTTTCATTGACCACATGGTCAATGAAGTGTATAATTCGGTCATAAAACCACACAAGCTAATATTAATATGATGAGCAACGGAGTTTACTTTTAAGGAGAAGCAATATGTATTCGAATTTCGAAAACTTGAGTGAAGATAAAAAGAGGACCATTTTAGAGGCCTGTATCCATGAATTCGCCGAGAAAGGATATGAGAACTCCTCAACCAATACAATTGTAAAGGAGGCGGGTATTTCCAAGGGAATCCTATTCCATTATTTCAAGAATAAAAAAGGGTTGTTTCTCTATGTTGTGGATTATTGTATTCGAACGATTGTGGAAGAGTATAATAAATACCCTTTAGTAGAAACAGGGGATATATTTCAAAGGCTGAGCGAACTCAGTGTAATAAAGCTAAAGCTAACTCATGCTAACCTAGAAATGAGCAAGATGTTGATGGGGGCTATAGGAAATTCTCCAGAAGATATTCGCTCGGAGGTTGAAAGTAGATATAGCGAGCTGTCATCTGAATATATGCCAGCAATATTCCAGAAAGTTGATTATTCGAAGTTTCGGAGCGGGGTTAACCCTTTGAAGGCGATTGAAATCTTGATGCTCTTCCTAGAGGCTTTAGGGGATAAATACATTAAGAACTATCAGGGAAAGGAGCAGGATTTGTTACAGAACTATGATAAGTTAACGGAAGAGTATAACGAGTATATGGAGATCCTAAAGCATGGAATGTATTCGTCTTGATTTACGTCTGAGAGAAGACTAGGAGGGGTTATGGGATGGACATTCTAATGACTGGAAAAGGTCTCCACAAGATCTATCGTACCGGCGAAGTAGAAATCGAAGTACTTAAAGGGATTGACTTCCAAATCTTTCAGGGAGAATTTATTGTAGTTTTGGGTCAAAGCGGCTCTGGTAAGACAACGTTGCTAAATATTATTGGAGGAATGACAAAGGCTTCTACAGGTGAACTTTATTACAAGGAACAGCCTCTTCATAGCGTTGATGAATATCACCTTACCCTTTATCGACGAAATGAGGTAGGCTTTGTCTTTCAAAACTATAACTTGATGCCAAATCTCACAAGCTATGAAAATGTAAGGTTAGCAGTGGAAATTTCCCAAAGTCCGCTCAATGTCCAAGACGTTTTAAGTGAAGTTGGACTGGAAGCCTGGTCGGACCATTTTCCTTCCCAACTCTCAGGCGGACAGCAACAACGGGTCGCAATCGCTCGGGCAATCGTCAAGAACCCTGAGCTTCTGCTCTGTGATGAGCCGACAGGTGCATTAGATATCAAAACAGGAATACAGGTCCTAATAGCATTACAGAAGTTAAACCGACAATACCATAAAACAGTAATAATCATCACTCATAATGTCGAAATTGCGAAAATGGCGGATCGGGTTTTTTATTTGAAGGATGGGTTACTCGAGTCTGTGAAAATCAATGAGCAACCACTTTCGCCGGAGGAAATATCATGGTAATGCTCAGAAGAAAAACTTGGCGAGATATCAAAGAAAATAAAGGGGTTTATCTAGCCTGTATTGTGGTTATTGTCATTGGTTTAATGATTTACACATCGATGTCTGTTGTGGTAGAAAATATGGATAAAGCTCAAAAAGACTTTTATAGTGAAACACACTTTGCCGACGGATTCATCAGTGTCACTGGTTATCCGGAGAATAAAGTAAATGCTCTCACGTTTATACCCGGAGTTGATCAAGCAGAAGGTCGGATCGTTAAAGATGTTCGCATAGTTGACCAACAGAAAGATTCTAATCGATATTTGAGAATGGTTTCAACTAGTATGACCAATTCCCCAAAAATCAACGAACTTCGTTTGATGACAGGGCACCTTCCGACCGATAACCAATCAGAAATTCTCGTGGATCCCCAGTTTTTTGCAGCGAATCATTTGTCGTTAGGGGATAGCATTAACGTTATCCTCGAAGGAAAACAAGCTACCTTTACTGTAACTGGAACAGCTCAAAGCCCGGAGTTTATTTATATTATGAGGACGGCCCAAGACCTTTATCCATCCCCGGAAGATTTCGGGATCGCGTACGTTCCTTTAAGTTCTCTTAAAACCCTTGTAAAGGAAAAGGGGCAGGTCAATGATCTGGTAGTTACATTAAAAAGCGGAGTAAATTTTGATTCGGTTAAAGAGAGTTTGCAAACCGTGTTAAAACCATATGGTCTACAAAGTATTGTTCCCCGTAAGGATCAAACGAGTAATGCTATTTTGACTAGTGAAATAACCAATATTCGAAGTATGGCAAAAACCCTTCCAGTTGTGTTTTTGGGAGTAGCTGCAATCATCTTATATACGATGTTAAGACGGTTAATCGAACAGCAAAGGGTTGCCATAGGGACACTTAAGGCATTTGGCTTTACTAATCAAGAGGTCGTGAGGCATTATCTTACTTATCCGTTGCTGATCGGAACGATAGGGGGATTACTTGGAGGATTATCTGGGGTTGCCCTTTCTTTCCCTTTAACCACATTGTACAAACAATACTTTGCTTTGCCTGGACTTAAAAGCGAATTTTCGGTCAAGTACTTACTTGTTGGTTTGTTTCTATCGCTATCTTTCAGCCTGGTCAGCGGCATCAGAGGAAGTCTTGACATATTGCGTTTGGAACCAGCTCAAGCGATGAGGCCCCCGGCTCCGGTTAATGCTAGCAAGACAAGTATTGAGAAAATCAAGTGGTTTTGGCAACGCTTGAGTTCACAGGCACAGATGGGTATTCGTGATGTGTTTCGCACTCCAACCAGAAGCATATTTAATGTCATCGGGATTGCTGTCGTTTTTAGCTTGATGACAGTATCTTGGTCAATGCAAAACATGACGAACTTGTTGACAGTTGTTCAATTGGAACAAGTTCAAACCTATGATGTAAAATTATCCTTGGCCCATCCTACCGCGACAGGAGCTACAAAACTAGCCCTTACCCATGAAGTAGGAGTTTCGAAAGTAGAGCCCGTACTGGAAGTGCCCGTAACGTTGAGAAGTAGTTGGTTAAAGAAAGAAGTATCTCTGATGGGTCTTAGCAAGGATTCGTCTCTCTATAACATATTGGATAAAAACGGTCATCGAATTGAGGTTCCAAACCAGGGAATTTTGCTATCCGAACATTTAGCAAAGACCTTGAACGTTAAGACGGGAGACGTTATTAATGTAGAAAGTCCTTGGCGAAGAGAACCCATTGGTTCCAAGGGTGAGAACTTACTTGTTCAAGGCGTAGTTCCTCAATACGTTGGACTTAATGCCTTTATGGAGGAAAAAGAACTTCAGCGTTTTCTTCGGCAAGGAGAAATCAGCACATCAATGCTCGTTAAAATGGATCAGTCAGAAGTAGGACGCATAAAAAGTAAATATCGCAATGCTAGTAATGTAACCTCGATTGAATCGCTTAAAGATACTGGGGACAAGATTCGAAAGATGTTGGATTCTTTTGGTTTTACGACTTGGCTGCTGGCTATTCTCGGGGGAATTACGGGATTTGCCTTGATCTATAATTCTAGTATTATTTCTCTGTCTGAACGGAAACGAGAATTGGCTTCCCTACGTGTTTTAGGTATGACACCGAGGGAGGTATTACGGGTCATCACCTCAGAGCAATGGACGTTATATGCGTTTGGAATTCTGCTCGGTATACCTTTGGCCTATGGGCTTGAAATTGGTATGGCTCAGGCAATGAGTAATGATTTGTACTCTCTTCCAGCAGAGCTCCCGCCAGTAGCGCTACTGGGAGCGGCTGTTGGAACAGCCTTCTCAGTTTTGGTTGCTCAAAGTAGAGCTTATTACAAAATAAAGTCACTTCCATATGTTGAGATTCTAGCGACGAGAGATTAGACAGTTCAAGAGATTCGAGAGTAGAAACATATATAGTTTAAGATTTAAATATGACAATTAGAACTTAGAGTAAGGAGGGGCAAAAATGGCTATTGAAAAGTCAAGGATTACTTCATCGTTAAAAACATTTAAACTTTGTAACTTGTTGCCGAATCGTAAACAGCGTAAGTTCTTAATGGCAGGATGTCTTGTCGTATTCATATTAATTGCTGTTGCTGTCGCAAATGCTATGCCACTTTCTGCTAAAGTGTTAACGCTTCATCCACAGAACTTTACGAAAGGGTTCACTGAGCAAGGGCAA
>JAUZPJ010000199.1 GCA_030706025.1 Bacillota bacterium
AGTAAAATAGCATGTTTCTTAGGAGTCTGGATTAAAATCGAGTCCCCTTGGCCCACATCAATGATCACCACTTCCAGATCGTTCCGAGAATTCCATGTACCCCAAAGCAGGAGAATAATCAGTGGCACGCTTCCCAAACGTGCTGCTAATCCATGTTTAAGTATTGAACGACTGGATATGCTCACTCTTAAACCTTGTATAACTCTACGAATTTCGGAAGGACATCGTTCAATAAGCTTTGCAAAAAGTTTTCTGGATTCTCCACCAAAATGATGCAACCTCACTTTAGCAATAAAAACTACGCGCTTCTTACCCCACAAAACAGTTCCTATACCCCCGTACCAAATCAACCAGAAGAGGGGTCCCGGGTTCAAAACCCAAACATCAGCGTAGGGAAGTTCAGCCAGCACCTTTAAAATCTCATTTGTTCCGGCTAGAAGCCATAAGCTAACCTGAAACAAAGGAGCAGAAAGCATTCCCGAAAAAGAAAGGATCACCCCAACAAGACCTACCTCAAGAACACTGCCCAAGATAAAAAGAATAAAGACATTCGCGAGAAATCCAATCAACGACAAGCGATGAAAGGCATTGATCAAAAGCGGAAGCGTGGCTGCTTGCGCCGCCAAGGTGCCAGCCACAGCGAAACGAAATAAAGTAGGCAGCCGTTCAAACAACGTCAGCTTAAGAATTCGGGGAGTGAGCACAACAATACCCCAAGCGGCTGCAAAAGAAAGTTGAAACCCTACGTCCCGAATAATTAAAGGATTCCAGGTAAATAAACCTATTGCGGCAAACAATAACCATCTCAGAGTTGCCACTCGCCCTCGCCCTAACCGCCCAAGCAAAAGCGCAACTCCCAAAATAGTCGCCCTAACAATGGGGGCATTACCCCCACAAAGGGCAGCATAAAGTATCAGCGCTAAGATCGTGCCGCTAATTCGAATTTGCAATGGCGTTAAACCTAGAAGCAACCAAGAAAGTCCCAGTACAAAAGCAACATTTGACCCCGAAGCAGCAAAGACGTGTAATACGCCTGTAACCTTATAACGTTCTTGGACCTGTTCCGGAATACGGCTAGAATCTCCGAAGAAAATCCCCTCCAAAACTCCCGTTTCCTCCGGATCCCACGCCTCGAGCTGACTACGAACTTGCTGCCGAATCATCCAAGTTAGACTGGGTTCCCCCGCGGATACAATCACAACGTCCCCTTTTGCACTCAAAGAGCCGCTTAACCCTCTCACCGCATCATACAGGCGAAAGTCAAACGCACCAGGCGTACCTGCCGGCTTCGGTCTTTCTAAACGCGCTTGGAAACTTACATGATCCCCGGGTTGAACCCGCTTCCACTCTCCAGGAATCTCCCTCAATTTATTAGCATAAACGGTCAAACGATAAGCTTGACCCTTAAGTTCTTGCCTTAAATCGGCGTGAGTATTGCCAAGATTCTTCTCTCCGTCAACACCTGATAGCACTTCCTCGACGCGCAGTGTGCCAACCGCCTTATCCTCCAGTGTATTCCAGTCTTGCAAAAGACCCACAATCTCTACACGGTCTAAGATAATGGGCTCAGGTAATGAGCGATCCGCTAAGGCCCCATACACAAAGCCTAGCAAGAGACTTGCACCCAGCAAAAGAATCTCTGGCCGAAGGATTCTGCCAAAAAAATCACGGGGCCGCCATAAAAAAAGACGGACCGCTATAAGTACAAACAGCCCTAAAACCCAGACTCGCGCTGGTTGTGGAAAATATGCTCCACACACTCCCCCAACCAACAGAGCCGCAGAACGTGCTATCCACACATCTCTCATTGGCTAACCGTCACTTGTGAAGCCATCTTTTCATAAGTTTTAGGACCAATACCGGAAACATTTTGCAAGTCCTCAGGCCGCGCAAACAGTCCATGTTCCGTCCGGTATTGAATTATTCGTTCCGCCAAAGCCGGTCCCACTCCGGACAGCTTATCCAGTTCCGCAGCTCCCGCTGTATTGATATTAATTTTGTCACTTGCGGTTTGATTAGAAATTCCAGCATTAGTGTTAACCGATCCAGCCCCGCTTCCGTTCGCTGAACCCGTATTATTTACGATACCACTACTCACGGCACTCGAAGGACTCCCTACCCCCGTTGATCCCGTAGGAAGAGGGGGGGTCTTGTAGGGAATAGACACTTTTTGTCCATCCTTTAGCTTTTCGGCAGGATTTATACTGTCTAGGTTAGCCTCTTGTAAAGGGCGAGCCTGCTTCAGGGCATCGTCCAAACGAGCATCCGGGGCTAAATGAACAAGTCCTGGTTTCTCAACAGCACCAGCAACGTAAACAACGATTTCTCGGCTTGCAGCTGTTTTTTGAAGATTGGCATTAGACCCATGGGGCAGAACTAACTTCCAAATAGCCAAAATGACAAGACCTACAAGCACAAGCCACCAAGCATACCGCAGCTTACGTTCCATTTGCAGTCCCCCTTGTAATTAATAAGCTTGTCCAGACAAAGAATATCTCCTAGTTGCCTTTTTAGGGCAATCGTAATATCACTGCATTACTAAACCTTGAAAATCGATATCTCTCATTTTGAAAACCCAGCTTAACTCTGATTTCGCCCCGTTCCTTCTTTTTCCTGCTTCAAAATCTAATTTATCCTGTCGGATTTTGGAGGCTTGAAACAAGCTAAATAATAAGTCCTAAAATATCCCGACTTTCCCCTTGCCTGCAGATGGCATATGTAATACGGGATCTCCCAGAACGAGCGATACATGCAAGTTCAAGAACCGCCCCCAAACTTGCATGGGACGGTGCACATGAAATGTGCCGTCCTCCTAAAACAATCTATCCCCCGATCGTCCGTTCCCCGACCCAAGCCTAGGACGCAGTGTGACACAGCGTAATGTCTTTACGTAAGCAGAATAGCAAACTTCGGTTCGAGCGACCGACCCCAGACACGGGGCAGTGCACAAGGTCACCTCCCGCCATCCTTGGCTCCGGTGACACTAGACCATCCGTGGTCGTCGGATGTGCACTGCCGCCGATGCGCCAAGGTCCCTTCTCGCCGTCCATGGCTACAGGGACACTTGGCCATCCATGGCCGGCGGATGGCGCTTTTGGCGGGAACCCCGCTCCCCAAAGCCGGAGCTTGAACGGTTAGTTTGCTCTGCGTCGTAAGCATAGAACGATGTGTCACACAAGTCCTTACAGTAACTGAGCAGTCAGTGTAGCTAATTCGCTGCGCTCGCCATGAACTAACCGAACCTGACCGTAAAATGATTGCCCATTAAGGCGCGAGGCAATATAAGCTAACCCATTACTTTCTTTGTCTAGATAAGGATGGTCAATTTGATCTAGGTCTCCACAGAGCACAATCTTCGTTCCTTCGCCGGCACGGGTAATAATCGTCTTTACTTCGTGAGCGGAAAGATTCTGCGCCTCATCAATAATCATAAACTGGTTGGGAATACTTCTTCCCCTGATATAGGTGAGCACTTCAATTTCCAGCTGTCTCTTCTTGATCAGAAGATCAATGGCACTGTCGACTAAAGCATCTCCGTTCTTATCACGTTCCTTCTCCCGACGCGGCCGAAGCAAATACTCTAAATTATCATAAATAGGCTGCATATATGGGCGAACCTTTTGGTCCTTTTCCCCCGGGAGAAACCCAATATCCCTACCAAAGGGAACAATCGGACGAGCACAAAGCATTCTGACATAAACTTCAGCTTGAACTGTTTGTTCTAAGCCGCTTGCTAATGCCAGCAATGTCTTTCCCGTGCCTGCTGGCCCCATCAAGTTGACTAGCTTAATCTCTGGATTCTTAAGCATTATTAAAGCCCAGGCTTGCTCTAGATTTTTGGGTCTAATATCCCACGAAGCAAGAATTTGTTCCATCCGGTAAACTAATTTTTTACCGTCTGAAGAGGAAACGAGGGGCAGGACACTTTCATCACTTAAAACTGCTTTTATGCAGCGATTTGGTGGCATTGGAGTCTGCAAGGGAATATATTTATTTCGATAGAGTTCTGCAACCATGGCATCTTCAAGCGGCATCGTAACAATTTCATCCATGATTGAGGGCAAAACTACTTTGTCATTACTGTAGTCTTCAGTTAAAACTCCCAAAGCGTCCGCTTTTACACGCATGGCAATGTCTTTAGTAACCAAAATAACCGTACGTTTTTCTTCGCGCGTTAAATTTAAGGATACTGCCAAAATCCGATTGTCGGCCAAAGATAGATCCGATTTTAACGGCAAAATCTCGTTAGAATAATGATTTAACTCAATCCGGATCTTTCCACCATCCGGCAGAATTACACCTTGAGAAATTTGGCCCTTGCCCCTTAAACGATCAAGATGACGAATTGCCTCCCGGGCAGCTCGACCAACATTCTCCTGAAGGCGTTTCTTACTTTCTATTTCTTCTAAAACCACATAGGGAATAACGACATCATTATCTCGAAATTGAAATATAGCATTAGGGTCATGCAGTAACACACTGGAATCGAGTACATATACTTTTTGCAATAATATACACCCCTTCTTCAGCCACCTCTTAATTTAGTATATTCCAGATCCCACCAATTATCTTCAATGTGACAACTTGTTACTGACCCTCTCTTTTTAATACTATATTCAAGACCTTGCTAACAATTCTTACACCCCTATATAACACTATCACGGACGATATAGCCATCACCTAGCTATATCGTCCGTGATAATGGCAAAGCAACTCAATCGACGTGTCATCCTGAAGGAGGGGCGGTTAAAGGATCCAGATCCTTCGCTCGCTCAGGATGACACAAGTAAAAGAGGCCAGCTCGCATATGCAAACTGACCCCTTCTTGGCAATCTCTAATTTATTTCACAACCACGTTGATAAGTTTACCGGGAACCGTAATAATCTTCATAATCTTTTTCCCTTGAGTCCACTCACTAACTTTAGGCAAAGAGAGCACACTCGCTTCCAACTCTTCAGCTGGGATTTCCGTTGACACCTGAATTCGATCCCGAACTTTCCCATTGACCTGCAGAATTATCGTCACTTCATCTTGTTCCAGTGCGGTTTCATCAACTTCCGGCCAAGGCTGTACATGAATGCTCTCCGTATGTCCAATCTCCCGCCAAAGTTCTTCCGTAATGTGGGGAGCAAAAGGAGCAAGGAGGATAAGAATCCTCTCCAGCGCTTCGCGACCAACTGCAGGGTCAGCCGTTGGCTGTTCCTTGTAAATGTACAAAGCATTGACCCATTCCATGATTGTGCTGATTGCTGTATTGAAATTATAGCGAGTTCCAATATCCGTCGTCACTCTCTGAATGGCCAAGTGGGTATGGCGGCGCATTTTCTTACTTATAGCATCAAGGCCATCCCATTTGCCTGCTCGGTCAACGGATGTCAGATTTTCAGTTTTCCTGAGAAGGGGTTCATATTGAGCCACCAAGCGCCAAATCCGA
>JAUZPJ010000002.1 GCA_030706025.1 Bacillota bacterium
CTTCTCAGATTGATCATCCAACCTGTTGATCCCATAATTACCAATGAGCGGGTAGGTCATACATACCATTTGCCCCGCATATGAGGGGTCCGTTAACACTTCTTGATAGCCTGTCATTCCCGTATTAAAAACAACTTCACCCAGGGCCACTCCTGTTGCTCCATAAGACTCCCCTATAAAAATCTTCCCAGTCTCAAGCACAAGTGCTGCTTTCATTTCGCCCCTCCTCAGGAAAACCCCTATCCATTTTCTGAAAATCCTACATTCAAAATTCTTGCCTTCTACATTTAAAAAACACTCATCTAGCCAACTGTGTTCTATACTGCCAAGATCCTCTTATCCATCTTCATGAACACTCAACTACAGATATCACTTTTTCAACGCGAAGTAACCTTTTTTGATCTTACTTCCAGATTTCTCCTAAGACTTCATCAAGGATCTCCAAGGCTTTATCCATTTCAGGTTTTTCAACGATAAGTGGAGGGAGGAACCGCAAGATCTTACCACCAACACAGTTAATCAAAAGTCCCTTTTGCAGACAAGCTGCTACAATTTCTGGACCTAACTTAGATACGGGCCACCCCAAAATAAACCCTTTTCCGCGGACAGGATCACCCGTCTGATACTTCTGGGCTAGTTGATCAAGTCCCTTTTGGAAATACACCGCTCGTTCCTGGACTCCTTCAAAGAATCCTTCTTGGAGCATCACATCTAAAACAGCGCACCCTACCGCAGTAGCCAAAGGGTTACCTCCAAAGGTAGAGGCATGATCACCTGGTTGAAAAGCCTGCGCCACTTCATCTTTTGCGAGTATTGCACCCATCGGCACCCCACCGCCTAAAGCTTTAGCCAAAGACATAATATCAGGAACTACTCCGCTCCACTCATAAGCGAAAAGCTTTCCAGTCCGCCCAACCCCACACTGAACTTCATCAAAAATCAGCAAAGCTCCATATTGGTCACACAAAGCGCGCGCTCCCTGAAGAAACTCAATGGAAGCCGGAATCACGCCTCCTTCACCCTGAATTGGTTCAATAAAGACAGCTGCCGTATTCTCATTGACCTTAGACTTTAGATCCTCGAGATCATTTAAAGCAGCATACGAAAAGCCGACAGGGAGGGGATCAAACCCGTTCTGATATTTTGTTTGCCCAGTAAGTGTAAGGGTTGCTAACGTTCTTCCGTGGAATGAATTTTCCATGGCCACAACCTCAAATTTATTCGCCCCAAATTTTTGCTTAGCATATTTCCTTGCCAGTTTAAAAGCGGCTTCATTGGCTTCGGCGCCACTGTTGCAAAAAAACACTTTATCCGCAAAAGAATGCTCCACCAAACGCTCAGCTAAGGCAACCTGATTTTCGATCCAGTAAATATTCGAAGTGTGCAAAAGCATTTGAGCCTGTTCTTGTATCGCGTGCACGATCGCCGGATGACTATGTCCTAGAGAGTTAACTGCCAGTCCCGTTACAAAATCCAAATATCGTTTCCCTTCTGGATTCCAAACCCAGGCACCCTCTCCTTTAACGATCGTCATAGGCAGACGGCCATAAGTATTCATTATCACGTTTTTCCCACGTTCAACGATCTCTTCAGTAGATAAGCCTTTCAACATCTCTATACCTCCATTTTCGATATTCGATAAGTGATATTGTGACCCGAACAATTATTTATCCCTTAAACATCGTGCCGATCCCGCCATCCGTAAAGAGTTCCAACAAAATGGCGTGACTTAATCGACCATCAAGAATATGCACACTGCCCACGCCGCCCTCCAAAGCCGAGACAGCACACTCTACTTTAGGCAGCATTCCTCCGCTTAAAATCCCCTGCTCCACAAGTTGATCGACTTCGCTTCTTGAAATTGTAGAGATGAGCGAGTCCTTATCCTCTACATCTCGCAATATCCCACTCACATCCGTTAAAAGAAGTAGCTTATCCGCTTGCAAGGCCTCGGCAATTTTTCCGGCAGCCGTATCCGCATTGACATTGTAAGTTTCCCCATCTTCCCCACTCGCTACAGGAGAAATAACGGGAATATATCCCTGACTCAGTAAGGTCTCCAAAATATCAGGCGTGACACTCTGGATCTCACCGACGTAACCTAAATCAACGTCTTCCATTTCCCCTTGGCTGTTGGGCATTTGCATAGGTTTCTTAATTGCGACTAATAATTGCGCATCTTTACCGGATAAACCGACACTCTTGCCCCCGAAGCGATTGAGCAGTGAGACCATCTCTGTATTCAACTTCCCTAACAAAACCATTTGCGCAATCTCCATAGTTTGGGCATCAGTCACTCTCAAACCCCGCACAAACTGGCTCTCAATTCCCACCTTTTTCAACATAGAGTTAATTTCTGGTCCCCCACCGTGGACCAATACGGGCTTAATCCCCACGGAATGTAAAAGCAGGACATCCATGATGACGGATTCCTTCAATACAGGATCCACCATGGCATGACCGCCATACTTAATCACCACGATCTTCCCCGCAAATTTCTGGATATACGGCAAGGCTTCCACTAAAACTCGGGCTTTCCCTAAGCCCTGTTCCATCGGGGTCATCTCAACCACCTCCAACTTCTCCATAGACCTAACCTTCTATTCATTTATCGAACTCTGTTCTCTAATTTTAACCTAAATAATTACAAAACCTTATGTTGTCCACTTCTAGGTCGTATGTTCATTAAGTTCGATAACTACCATTAATCGTGACGTACTCATGGGTAAGATCGCATCCCCAAGCTGTTGCTAGCTCTTCCCCGCTGTTAAGATTCAGCCTAATCTGTACATCTTTGGCACTGAGAATTTCTTTAGCCTTCTCCTCCGAAAATTCAACCCCTTTACCTGCTTGAGCGACGATGAGATCTCCCAGATAAACATCCACCTTTTCCGGCATAAACTCCGCTCCAGAGTACCCTGCGGCCGTTAAAATACGTCCCCAGTTGGCATCCTCTCCAAACAATGCAGCTTTAACCAAGCTGGATCCACAAATACTGCGCGCAATCTTACGGGCATCGTCTTTTGTTTTAGCACCAGAAACCTTCACTTCCATAAACTTGCTGGCCCCTTCCCCATCCCGGGCAATATCTTGAGCCAACTGAACACACATCATCTTTACCATTTTCTCAAAGTTAGCCGCGTCTTCTCTGTTTAGATTCACTCCAGAGGCGCCATTTGCCAGTAAAAGCACCATATCATTCGTACTTGTATCTCCATCAACTGTGACCATATTGAAGCTTTCATCGACAGCCTCACGCAAGATCCGCTGCAATTCTGTGGCTGTAACGTTTGCATCTGTCGTCATAAATCCCAACATCGTCCCCATATTTGGGTGAATCATACCTGATCCCTTGGCCATTCCGCCAAGATGAATCACGCCTCCCTGTGAACAGGGGAACTCGTAGGCGTATTCTTTCACCATCGTATCCGTTGTCATAATCGCCTGTGCCGCCCGATGAGCACCTTCTACAACTGTATCGTTCTGCCCACGAATTCCTTTGACCACTTCTCCGAGAAGTTCAGAACTCGCCACACGAATTCCATTTAAGACCCGATCAATCGGCATCTCCACCCCAATCACTCCAGTTGAGGCCACAAGCACATCCTCAGGAGGAACAGCCAAAAACATAGCTGCAGTTTGGGCCATGGCCAGCGCGGTCTTGTCCCCGTATTCACCGACACAAGCATTGGCATTCCCACTATTGATGACAATGGCTTGGGCCAAACCGTCGTTCAAATGGCGCTGCGTTAAATACAGTGGGTGAGCCTTAACTAAGTTCCGAGTATATACCCCAGCGGCTTGAGCTTGCACCTGAGAAAAAATCAGCGCGACGTCGTATTTATCTTTATACTTAATTCCCGCTTGAACACCAACAGCATAAAATCCCTTTGGGGCAGCTACGCCCCCTTGAATCGACTTCCAAGCCTTTTCAGCATTATCCACGAATTGCACTCTCCTTTATAGAACATCGAAACTTTTCTTATTCGTTCCCAAGTATTCTTCTCGATCGAATCTCGAGATAAATACAAGTTGAGAGAGTCCCAAACCTACACTTGCCAAGTCAAGAATGCAAGTCCGAGAACCGTCCCTAGCTTGAACTTTGGTTTAAGGCCAGAGGGCCGTCCCCTGAAGTCCCTGCCCTTCGGGCCATCCCATTGCTAGATTCATATTTTGAACAGCCTGGCCCGCCGCCCCTTTAATCAGGTTATCTATTGTGGAAATAATAACAACGTTCCCTGTTCGCTGATCAAGTGTCAACTGCAAAAAGGCATGATTGCTGCCGCTGGAAAACTTGGTCTGAGGCCAAGTTCCCTGTGGTAATACATGAATAAATTCCTCTTGCTCATACTGTTCTAGCCAGCACCTGCGCAGTTCTTCCTCTTGGATTCCTTCTTGTGTTTTTGCATAGATCGTAATCAACATTCCGCGTGTCATAGGCACTAAATGTGGTGTAAAATTTATGGTTAAAGGCTGCCCTGCCGCTCGGGATAATTCCTGTTCGATTTCTGGAGTATGACGGTGCGTTGCCACTCCATAAGCCTTAAAATTCTCATTGACCTCAGAATAATGATTACCTAATGAAACCCCTCTACCTGCCCCAGAAACTCCGGATTTGGCATCAATAATCAAATATCCTGTCTGAAGCATCTTTTTGCGCAGCAAAGGAACTAAGGCTAGCAGCGTAGCTGTAGGATAACAGCCAGGGTTGGCGATTAGAGATTTTCCTCGAATTTGCTCCCTGTACAACTCCGGTAAACCATAGACAGCGTCCTTAAGCAGTTCACTTGCGGGGTGCTTAATTTTGTACCATTTCTCATAGACCTCCGCTGAATTCAGCCGAAAGTCCGCCCCTAAATCAATAACTTTTATCTTGCGCGCCAAAAAAGCGCCTGTTCTTTCTGCCGTCAAGCCATGGGGGAGAGCACAAAACAACACATCCAGATCAGGAATAGTTTCATCCTGTAGGATCCCCACATTTTGACCCGACCAATGTGGATAAACTGAATCGTAATCCTCTCCGGCAACACTGGATGAACCAAGATACAAATCATTCACTTCTTCATGTCTATGTAATAACCGAACCAATTCCTGCCCTGCATATCCTGTTGCACCAAGAACACCAACTTTCATATCTCGTCCCTCCACTCTTTGTATTAATCATTTCATAATTATACATTCACGCGTATAAAAATTCAATGCTTATGCTCAAAAAAGGGAGGTCTTTCTCCCCCCAATTAATTGATCATCCAAATTGCTTGTCCATATTTGAATAACCTTTGACTAGTATTACCACCCTATCGATTTAATATTACTTGTGTAACCGAAACTCTCTTTTGATCTTTTGTAAGAGATTCTTATCATTAATTACATCCCAACCCGTTAGGGCTAGGGTTTGCATAGCCAGCATTAATAATTCTTTTCCGTCTGTCGAAAGAACTGCTTGGGCAAATTCTCGCGTATGAGGTATCTCTGTACCATTACCTAAGGTTAAATAAGGATGAATTGCCGGAACAACCCTGCTGACGTTACCCATGTCAACGGACCCCATGGCAGTTTGTGGTGGAGCTATTCGATCAATACCCATCTCTTGAAGATTTCTTGTAAAACACTCTGCCAAGGACAGGTTCGTATGCATTTCGTCATATGAAAACTCAAATTTCTGCCAAGTCATCCTTGCCGAAACCATCGAAGCTGCCCCTTCAGCACAACGAATAACTTTTTCTCTCAATTCATCCAAATCTTTGCGCCTTCGTGCTCGAATGTAAAACCGTGCTACTGCACGTTCCGGCACAATATTAGGCACAGTTCCCCCCTCGATAATAATCCCGTTAATTTTCATATCTTGAGGGATCTGTTTTTTCAAGGCATTAATTCCAACGAAGAAATTAATCATGGCATCCAATGCATTGACCCCAAAACTAGATGCCGCCACGGCATGGGCAGCCCGCCCACGAAAGGTAAATTCTATGGCATCAAGAGCAAGACTAGAGATAATGGGGACATTTTGGCTGCCCGGATGAAACATAATAGCAGCATCGATACCCCCAAAGATTCCTTTCTCAACCAGTGTCACTTTAGCTCCGCTTGTTTCTTCCGCCGGACTGCCAATGACCAAGACCTCACCAGATAGTTCTAAACTTTTACTCAGAACAACCGCAGCGCCCGCGCTAGCTCCCCCAATTAAATTATGTCCACAGCCATGTCCTATATCTGGCAAGGCATCGTACTCCGCCAAAAATGCTACCCTAGGACCAGGACGTTTACCCGAAAATCTTGCCATGAAGGCTGTTTCTACCCCTGCGATACTGCGAACAATTTCAAACCCATGTTTCTGAAGAAAACTGCAAAGCATATTTGAGGCAAAGTACTCCTTATATCCAAGTTCCGGGTGCTCTCCAATTTGCCGAGCAACTTCCCACACCTCTTCATGAAGATGTTGTGCCTGTGCTATAAAAAATCCCTTAATAGCGTCCATGGATATCCCAACTCTCTGCTCCAAATTCAAGTTTACTAATGGTTTTTGAACCAGGCAAATATCCCAAATATCGCAAAACACGACACCCCAAATGGTGCGTTAGATTTTTAACAAGCGCCGAATTATTTCTTCCGGGGTAAGACCCAGTGATAACCTAAACGTTCCTACCCTAAACTTTACTTCTACCCCCATTTTATGAGCCGCTGCTAAGAAATCAGCTTTATTTTTAAGCAGTCCTTGAGCAACTAATTGATCCGCAATTTGTTCTAAACTAGCTCCCTCCGCAATCACAAAATCTCGGTCGATTGCAATTGTATCTGCCGAGGGCAACCCGTCTTGGGGTTTGTTGGATCTGACCGAGGGAGGGGACTGTCGTGTTTGTGAGTTTTGTAGAGTTTGATTCGTTTGAGGTTGTGTAGATTGTGCAGTTTGCGACGTTGATGAGGTATGAGGCGTTTGTGATGTAGTTTGGTTTAAAGCCTGTCCTTGCAGCGGAGGTATAACCATCGCCAACATCGCACTTAAAATAAACCCCGAACCTAGACCGAGCCAATAGGAACGAGTTACCTTCATTGGATTACTCCTTTGTGCTGAGTTTTCAGTACCATCTGAACAGCATCTTGGCTAAGTAATAGATTCTGAGCAATTTCTGGTACACCTTGCCCGCGCGCAGCCAGTTCCAGTACTTGCTGATATTTTGATGAGATAAAACGTGGGGGTTCATCATCTTTATTAAGAATGTTGATTTTAGTTATGGCTTTTCTGTCGTTAAGTTGTGTTGGTTCATATATAGAGCCTTTCAGTTCGTCTTGCTTTAATTCCGTTCCTTTAAGTTCCCTAAGTTCAATAAATTCCGCTTCCTTAAGATCCTTCTTTTCAACGTTCGTATTTTGCACTTCGTTCACAAGAAGATTAAGCTGATCCTGCACCCTGATGATTTCTCTTCTTAAATACGCTAGTCCTTTTAAGGCTGTCTTGGCCTCATCGTTAGGTGAACTCTGCCAGCGCCAGCCCAAGAACAAAAATACCGCTCCTAGAAAAAATAGAATGATCGATAGAACTCCCACCCATTTTCCTCCTTCATTCCTACAAACCCGCAATAGCCTTTCGACAGATTGGGTGGTTAAGCTTTATTGTTTTCATAACTGATTATTCGCGAAATAGCGTTGTTCTCCTGCAAAGAGTAATGTAAACTTTGCTAGTTACCTTAGCCATTTACCTTAAGCTTTTAGTTTCTTCACTCTGTTTACTAAAATAGACACTTATACCCTGAAAAATTGCAACGGCCAGTTTTTGTTGATAGTCTGGTTTCGTTAATAACTGTTCTTCATCAGGATTTGATAGAAAACCTAATTCGACAGTCACAGCTGCCTGGTGTGCCTTTTTTAATACATAGATATCTTGATTTCCCTTGACTACTCTTTTTCCACCCGTCATAGTATTGAGCTCCTGTTGAATCGCTTGAGCTAATAGCTTCCCCTCCGGAGAATCTGAATGATAAAACGTTTGTGCTCCTGTAAGCTTTGGGTTTGGAAAACTATTGGCATGGATGCTAAGATATACATCGGCCTGACTGTCCATGGCCAGCTGAATGCGTTGGGCTAAATCCTCTCGTTTTCGTTTTAACAGTCCTTGGGACGTTCCAAGATCGCGATCGTCCTCTCTAACCATAATTGTCTTAGCCCCACTTTGTTGTACCAAAGTTTGTAATCGTTTGGACACGCCCAAAGTAATATCTTTCTCTAAAACCTTGCTTTTGCCAACCGCCCCTGGATCCACTCCCCCATGTCCAGCATCGATTACTACGACTCTGTTTCCCAGGGTCCAACTCCAGATCTTCTTATCCTGTCCCCAAAGACCCCAACTGACGGTTAACGCCAAAATAAAGGCAAGTGCTATCCCCATTATAACTACCTTACGCCGACCCATTCTCACAACCAAAATAGGCTTCATTCTCATCCTCCTCACCCAGTCTATTCCGTCATACATTATGGTGGAGTGCGACGGAATATGCGTAGGGCTTGTCGGAAATAACGCAAATATCTAACATTTACGCAAAGACAAAAAAGGAAGGGATAAAATCCCTTCCTTTTCGAACATAATTTGTAAGGAGTAACCCGCACTTCTTAACGTTTTGAGAATTGTGGAGCCTTACGAGCTTTCTTCAAGCCATATTTGCGACGTTCCTTCATGCGTGGGTCACGTGTCAGGAAACCAGCTCTTTTCAAACTTGGACGGAGACTAATATCCGCCTTCAACAAGGCACGTGCAACGCCCAAGCGAATAGCACCAGCTTGGCCCGTCGTACCCCCTCCGTGAGCAAGAGCGATAACATCATACTTAGCAAGTGTATCTGTTATGGTAAAAGGTTGTTGTACAATCATTTCCAGTGTTTTCTTGCCGAAGTACTCCGCTAATTCACGTTTATTAATAATAAACTTTCCTTCACCGGGAATAAGGCGAACGCGTGCAATTGCATTTTTGCGTCGTCCTGTTGCAGCATATTGTAATTGAGTTGCCATGTTTAACTTCCTCCTTCCTAAATCTATTGAATGGTCCAGATTTCAGGTTGTTGAGCTTGATGGGGGTGTGATTCTCCCTTGTACACTTTTAATTTGGTGTACATTTGGGCGCCCAACTTGTTATGAGGAAGCATTCCCTTCACGGCATGTTCCATAGCTCGTTCAGGCATTGTTTGCATCAGTTTCTTGTAAGGAACTTCTTTCAACCCACCGGGATAACCAGAGTGACGACGATACAATTTGTCGTTAAGTTTGTTACCTGTTAACACCAATTTTTCAGCATTAATAATAATAACATGATCCCCAGTGTCAACATTAGGGGTGAATGTCGGTTTATGTTTACCTCTCAGGAGACGTGCTGCTTCAGTAGCGATACGACCCAAGGGGATTCCCGCTGCGTCAATGATATACCATTTGCGATCTTGGTCTTGTGCTTTCGCAAAGAACGTGGTCATGACTTTCCCTCCAATTAGCAGTATTCTGTTTTTTATTCACACTTGCATGGGGCTCAATCATGCTCGCGGCATTCCTTGATTATGGGGCTCAATCACAGTCAAGGAATAAAAACTCATGATAGTATTTTATTTAAATTCTAATCAAATGTCAAGTAATTTTGGTTTACTTATATGAGTTCGGGAAAAACATCAAATGGACTTTCTTCCGAATAATTTACATACACAAGATTTAAACCCTTTGCTGGAGCAATCTCACGAGCCCGTTTGCGTTCATGACTTGCTATTATATCCGGAATTTCAGTTGGTAAAATCCGACCTTTACCCACATCAATCAGTGTCCCAACCAGGATACGTACCATGTGATATAAAAAACCGTCTCCCACACAAGAAACTGTGATTATACCCTGCTCTTCTTTGACCTTACAGCGATACAGTGTTCGTTCAAATGTTTTACTTGAGCCACCGGCTGCGGCAAATGTTTTAAAATTATGTCTGCCTTCCAGAAAACTTGCCGCCCCTTGCATTTTGGCTACATTTAAGGGAACAGGAACATGGAAAGCATAAAGCCGTTTAAACACATCAGGAATAGGACGGTTATCCACCTGGTAATCATAGCGTTTCCACTTCGCCGACCATCGTGCATTAAAATCATCCGGTACGCAGTTTGCACGGAGTATGCGTATATCCCTAGGCAGTAAGCTGTTAAAAGCTTTCGGAATCTTTCCTTCCGGAATTCTTGTGGAAGTCATAAAGTTGACCACTTGACCTAAGGCATGTACGCCCTTATCCGTCCGGCCTGCAGTGGCTATTGTTACTTCTTCCTCAACTAACTTCCTCCAGATCCCTTCTAAAGTTCCCTGAATCGTGGGGCCATGAGTTTCATCCTGACGCTGGAAACCATGATAGTTTGTCCCATCATAGGCCACTATAAGCTGAATGTTTCGCATAAATTCACCTATCCTCCTAACTTAAGGATTCGGATTAGATCTATTTCAATACCAAAAGAACAAATATCCAACATCCCAAAATTACCGCGCCCACGCGATCCTGAGAGGTCCTTTCATGCATCATGAGAGTTCGATAATTGCCCGAAGCATATCCTCTCAAGGTCAGGTTTTCCGCCAGCTCTTCCGCCCGCCTTAAGCTTAATAGGATAAGTGGTACAATAAGCTGAATAAGTTCCCGAGATCGTTCAAGCCACGAAGATGGCCACTCGCCTTTAAGGGCTCTGACTTTCCAAATAAGTGTTGCCTCTTCAATAATAAGAGGAATAAATCTCAATGTTAGCGTAAGTAAAAGTGCGAAATCCGCGGCTTTCGGAGTAATTGGAATAAGGGGGTTCAAGAAATATGCTATCCCTGATCCTTGTTCTAAGGGCATCGTTACCGCCGTAAAAAGTCGAGTCAAACCAAAAACGAGAATAACTCTCCATAGCATTATAATGGCTTGCAATAGCCCCTCTTGTGACCAATGGCCCTGCCATACTGCTCTGTTTTCAGGCCAAACCCATCCCGCAGCTAGACCGTAAAACAAGCCCATCCAGATCATTACAACAATGAGTGAACGGTATAGCTTAAAGGGGGTATGACTTAAAAACACTAGCCCAAGCAGTACCAAAGAATTAAGTGTGAGTCCCTGCCACCCAATCACCGTCATTGAAAGGGATATAATAGCCAACCCAGCAACTTTTAACCTCGGATCAAGACAATGCAGTAAACTGTTACCAGGCCAGTAGAGTTCGAAGCCTTTAATTTAAAACTCCTCCTTTAGAAGCGCACTCCAGCCGCTCGAAATTGCTCGAGATGCTCTTTCCAACACTGCTTAGAACAGTCCAACACTACCTTCCCGCCTTCAACTAACCAAAGTCGGTCAGCATCCTGCAAAACATCTCTTAAGTCGTGAGTTACATACATGATTGTTATATCCTTCAGTTCGGATATCATAGTCTGAATTCTGCGGCGGCTCGCTGAATCGAGTCCGAGGAGTGGTTCGTCCATAAGAAGAATCTCAGGATTTGTTCTCAAAGCCGCGGCTAACGCAACCCTCTGTCGTTCACCCCCACTCAACTGTTCAGGAGCATAATCTAACAAGTTTCCGACCAAACCGAATTTGCCCAAATAAGACAGCCTACTTGACCTATTGTTTTCTAGCTCTCGTTTTGCTTCCCCAAAATAAACTTCCTGGTAGGCTGTTCGTCCAATCAAATATTCTCCAGCTTCTTGAAGAACCAAACGAACCTCTTTACGCCAATCATTCAAAATTACTTTCGTAATTGGTGCTCCAAATCCAAGAATCTGTCCCTCTGTAGGCATTATAAGCCCAATTGCACTTTCTAATAAAGTCGTTTTGCCTGAACCTGAAGGACCAACAATTCCTATAAACTCTCCTGCTTTTACGGCTTTATTCAACTGTAAACGAGTTGAGAAGTTGGTCTGCTTCCATTCGAGCACAGGCCGAGAGCTGTTTTTCGATTCAATTACAGGATGAGTTACCCTCTCATTGGACATCGTCTCAACTTGATGTCCTGATCGCTTACCGGAAGGGCCGTAAAGAGCATATAACTCTTTAGAGGAAAATGCCTCGCGCGGGATGCCCTTGTCCACAAGTTTCCCATGTTCAAGAACCAATAAACGATCGGCGTGGCTAGCAAGTTCGATATCATGAGTAATCCAAAGTTGCCCTGTTTCTGCACGCGCCTGGAATAAAAGTTTGAGCACGTTGGCTTGCGCTCGTGCATCAAGCATAGTTAAGCCTTCATCTAAAATTAAGAACGAAGGTTGCAGTGCCAGAATCGCCGCAGTCACAAGTCTTTGCCTTTCCCCGCCTGATAGTGTCGCTGGAGACTGATCCTCTTTACCAGCTAGTCCAACAAAAGAGGCCAACTCTTTCACTTTACGTCTTACCTCCAGAGTATCCAACCCAAGATTTAAAAGACCGAAGCCTAATTCTTCAGCGACTGTTACACCAATCGTTTGCCGCATTGGATGTTGCCCTACGAGTCCAATTTCCTGCCAACGCTTAACCTTATTCCAAGCACAAGGGGAGCCATCAACTATCAGACTGATCTCCCCATGATCTGGCTCAGTTAACCCTACTAAGAGACGCGCCAATGTTGATTTCCCAGAACCATTAGCGCCCATAAGCGCAATGACCTCGCCTTGGTGCCAGTCAATATTAACTCCATTCAATATATCACGATAATGGATGTCCCGCACTTTGAGGATTTTCATTGGACAAAATCACTCTCCTAGCATAACGGCAAAGGCCGGGCATGCTTAAACAACGTAAGCAACCCGGCCTTTAACAACTTGCTTTATACAAGTTCGATGATTACCATTGTCGCAGCATCCCCCCGACGTAAGCCGAGCTTCATAATGCGAGTATAGCCGCCTTGACGGTCAGCGTATTTCGGCGCAATGGTTTCAAACAGCTTCTTAACAACATCTTCATCCATGAGATAAGCCATCGACATACGACGTGCAGCTAAATCCCCTTGTTTGCCAAGTGAAATCATCTTTTCAGCAATAGCATTAAGTTCTTTAGCACGTGCTTCTGTCGTTTGAATACGTTCATGTCTTAACAGGGAAGTTACAATATTACGCAACATTGCCCCGCGATGACCCGTGTTTTTTCCCAACTTGCGGTAAGCCAATTACATTCCCCTCCTTTGCACCGAATTAATCTTCAGCCGGACGGAACGATAAACCTAAGTCTTTAAGTTTAAATTCCACTTCTTCCAAAGACTTGCGACCAAGGTTACGTACTTTGATCATATCTTCTTCCGTTTTTTGAGTCAGCTCTTCAACCGAGTTAATCCCTGCCCTTTTCAGGCAGTTATAGGATCGAACGGACAGATCAAGTTCCTCAATCGTCATCTCAAGGATTTTATCTTTGGCTTCCTCTTCCTTTTCCACCATAATCTCAACATTATTGAGTTTATCAGTGAGTCCCATAAACAGACGCAGGTGATCACTCAGAATTCTAGCGGCCGTGCTGGTAGCCTCTTCAGGAGAGATACTGCCATTAGACCATGCCTCAAGGGTTAACTTGTCATAGTCCGTGATTTGCCCAACCCGCGTAGCTTCTACTGTGTAGTTAACCTTGTATATCGGGGCGAAGATGGAGTCAATAGGAATAACTCCGATGACATGATCTGGTTTCTTATTTTTATCTGCAGAAACATAGCCACGACCACGTTCTACCGTCATTTCCATAAATAAACGGCCATCGCGATCTAATGTGGCGATCTTCAAATCTTCGTTCAGAACCTCAATGTCAGGGTCAGTGATTATATCTCTAGCTGTGACAACCCCTTCATTTTGAGATTCAATGCGAATTACCCGAGGTTCATCTGTATAGCCTTTTAGAGCAAGGGACTTTAGATTGAGAATAATGTCCGTAACGTCTTCCAAAACACCCGGAATCGTGGAAAACTCGTGCTGTACCCCTTCAATTTTTACCGATGTCACCGCTGATCCTGGAAGAGAAGATAACAGGATCCGCCTCAGGGAATTCCCCAAGGTAATTCCATATCCTCTTTCCAGTGGTTCAACTACGAATTTTGCATAGGAGTCATCTTCAGAACGCTCGACACACTCGATTCTGGGCTTCTCGATTTCTAACATCGGAATGCACCTTCTTTCTCGAGAACTTGATATACTAACCATCCGACCCATACGGGTAGAACGTCAACATTAACGGGAGTATTTCTCCACGATGAGGTGTTCTTGGATGGGTAGTTGAATATCTTCACGAGTTGGTAGTGCAACAACGGTTCCAGCAGCAGCATTGGCATCCAAGCTTAACCATCCGGGGACTGTCCGTGAACCCAGATTTTCAAGGAGTTGTTTAATACGTGGTGAACTCTTGCTACCCTCGCGAACAGCAATTACTTCGCCTACACGCACCGAGTAGGAAGGAATGTCAACTTTATGTCCGTTCACATTAAAGTGGCCATGATTAACAAGTTGACGAGCTTCCGGACGGGAAGAGGCGAAACCTAAGTGGAAAATCACATTGTCTAAACGACGCTCTAACAGAACAAGCAAGTTTTCACCTGTTACCCCTTTGCGGCGAGCAGCCTCTTCAAAATAGTGACGGAACTGTTTTTCCATAACGCCATATAAGCGACGTGCTTTTTGTTTTTCTCGTAACTGAAGTCCATATTCAGTAGGTTTTTTTGCCCGTGCTTGGCCGTGTTGTCCAGGAGCGTAGGCACGACGATCTATCGCACACTTCCCAGTATAACAGCGTTCCCCTTTAAGGAATAACTTCAATCCTTCGCGACGGCATAAGCGACAGACTGGTCCAGTATATCTAGCCATGATTAGACACCTCCTATACCCTTCTGCGTTTCGGTGGCCGACAGCCATTGTGTGGTATCGGTGTCACGTCTTTAATCAGATTTACTTCTAAACCTGCAGCTTGCAAGGCACGAATTGCAGCCTCACGTCCCGCTCCAGGTCCCTTTACATAGCATTCAACATCTTTTAAGCCATGTTCCATAGCGACTTTAGCACAGGTTTCTGCAGCCATTTGGGCGGCAAACGGTGTGCTCTTACGAGAACCTTTAAACCCAAGGGAACCAGCACTAGACCAAGAAAGTGCATTCCCTTTGGTATCCGTAATGGTCACCATGGTATTGTTGAACGTGGATTTGATATGTGCAATTCCACTGTCAATATTTTTACGTTCCCGGCGTTTTGTCCGGACAACTTTACGTGCCATCTCGGTTATCCCCCCTAATTACTTTTTGCGTTTTGCTCCAACGGTCTTAGCCGGACCCTTACGAGTACGGGCATTGGTCTTCGTGCGCTGACCACGAACAGGCAGTCCGCGACGGTGGCGCAAGCCACGATAGGAACCAATTTCCATAAGCCGTTTGATATTGAGGGAAACTTCGCGACGCAAGTCGCCTTCAATCTTGTACTCTTTATCGATAACTTCCCGAAGCTTGCTGACTTCGTCTTCTGACAAGTCACGCACTCGGACATCCGGGCTTACGCCCGATTTGGCGAGGATCTTATGCGAAGTTGGCAATCCTATACCATAAATATAGGTGAGAGCAACCTCTAAGCGTTTCTCGCGCGGTAAGTCAACTCCAGCGATACGTGCCATCTAAAATTTACACCTCCAACTATTTCAGTTCAGATCAATATAAAAATCGGTGCATTGGAGGACTTACTCCAACCAGCCGCGCAACCGAGATCTTGAGAATTAAGTCTGTTGAACGATTAGCCTTGTCTTTGCTTGTGTTTCGGATTTTCACAAATAATCATGACCTTACCATGGCGACGAATAACTTTGCATTTTTCACAGATCTTTTTGACAGAAGGCTTTACTTTCACCGTAATCCCTCCCTTTGGCTTACTTAAACCTATATGTGATTCGCCCACGTGACAGGTCATAAGGGGAAAGCTCCACAGTGACCCGGTCTCCCGGAAGAATCCGTATAAAATTCATTCGAATCTTTCCTGAGACGTGAGCAAGAACCTTATGCCCGTTGGCTAGCTCAACCTGAAACATAGCATTGGGCAATGGCTCTAAGACCTTACCTTCTACTTCAATAACGTCCTCTTTTGACATGGTCGTTCACCCCTCCTCTGACAATCCTATAGCACGCCCTAACATCGAGTAAGAATTTCCAAGCCATTTTCCGTAATCGCAACCGTGTGCTCGAAGTGGGCCGATGGCCGATTATCTTTCGTAACCACAGTCCAGTGATCTTTTAATGTTTTCACTTCATACGTACCCATGTTTACCATGGGTTCAATAGCCAAGGCCATACCTACCTCGAGTCTTGGCCCTCGGCCGGGCTTGCCAAAGTTAGGGATCTGAGGATCCTCATGCATGGCGCTCCCAATCCCGTGCCCAACATAATCCCGCACTACCGAAAACCCGTTTGCTTCCACGTGCGTTTGAACCGCATGAGAAACGTCAAAAAGACGATTACCTACCTTCGCTTGTGCAATACCCTTCATCAAAGACTCTTCAGTCACCCTTAATAGTTTCAGGAGATCCTCTCCTACTTCACCAATAGGCAAGGTCACTGCAGCGTCACCGACATATCCATCAAGGATCGCGCCACAATCAATACTTATAATATCTCCAGATTCTAAACACCTTAAACTGGGTATTCCGTGAACAACTTGTTCATTAATAGAAGTACACAGAGACGCAGGGAATCCGTTGTAGCCTTTGAACGCAGGTATGGCACCCTTAGAACGAATATATTTCTCAGCTATGCGATCCAAATCGAGTGTCGTTATACCGGGCTTTGCGTGTTCGCGCATCAGTTCAAGCGTTTCAGCTACAATCCTACCCGCTTTACGCATCCGTTCAATTTGACTCGCATTTTTAAGCTTAATCATGGCAATTAGCCCAAGGCTTTCGTAATATCCTGAAGGACTTTGTCGATCGCTTGATCCCCATTGATGCGCTTAAGCAATCCTTTTTCAGTATAGAAAGCGATCAAAGGCTCAGTTTGTTGATTGTAAACATTTAAACGATTTTGAGCAGTTTCTACTGTATCGTCTGAACGTTGATAGAGCTCTCCGCCACACTGACCACAAACCCCTTCTTGTTTAGGAGGATTGAAAACCATGTGATAAGACGCTCCGCATTTCCGACAAACGCGACGACCGGTTAAGCGGGGAATTAACACCTTTTCGTCAACTTCGATATTAAGCACGCCATCAAGTTTCATACCGAGGCGATCTAAGATATCCCCCAAAGCACTGCCTTGTGCCAATGTGCGTGGGAAGCCATCAAGAAGAAATCCCTTTGCACAATCCGGTTGGGCTAGACGCTCTGCAACAATCCCGATCGTCACTTCATCAGGCACCAAGCCGCCTGCATCCATATACGACTTAGCTTTCAGACCTAAAGCAGTTCCGTCTTTAATAGCAGCTCTAAACATGTCCCCTGTAGAAATATGCGGAATGTTATACTTCTCTACTAGACCTACAGCTTGAGTTCCTTTACCTGCGCCTGGTCCGCCCATTAAAATTATCTTCATCTCTTCTTCCTCCTTTTTATTTCATAAATCCTTGATAGTGCCTGGACATAAGTTGGGATTCGATCTGTTTCATCGTTTCGAGTGCGACTCCAACTACAATCAGTAAGGATGTTCCCCCAAAATAGATGTTTTTTAAACCGGTGAGCCCAATAACGAGTGTCGGCAGGACTGCAATCAAAGCTAGAAATAAACCACCGGCTAGTGTGATTCGACTCAATATTTTAGACAAATACTCTGCCGTGGGGCGCCCTGGACGAAGACCGGGGATAAATCCCCCGTACTTCTTCAAGTTGTCTGCTACATCAACCGGATTGAATGTAACAGCTGTATAGAAGTAAGTAAAGAATAGAATGAGCGCACCGTAGAGTAGTAGGTAAGGAATGGATTTAATCGTACCATTCATACTAAACCAAGTATTGACAAATCTCGCAAAACCAGATGTTGGAACCCACGTCGCAATCGTTTGAGGGAACGCGAGCAAAGATATTGCAAAGATGACGGGAATAACCCCAGCTTGGTTTACCTTTAAAGGTATATGGCTGCTTTGGCCGCCGTATACCCGACGACCGACAACACGCTTAGCATATTGAACTGAAACCCGACGTTGCCCTTCTTGCACATAAATAACGCCTGCAGTAATGAAAACGATGATGATTACCAAGCCTATTATGGATAAAGCATTGATTTCACCTACTCGTAACATGCTCCACAAGGACTTAATAGCATCCGGCACACGCGAAACGATTCCAGCAAAAATTATAAGGGAAATTCCATTTCCAATTCCTTTTTCCGTAATTGCTTCCCCAAGCCACATTAGAAAAGCTGTACCGGCGGTTAAAACGAGAGCCACCAAAATATAGATGGGCCATTTCAGACCAGGAGTAGGAATACTTAACGCACTTCGGACACCATAGGTTAGTCCGAACGCTTGAATGAATCCTAGAACTACAGTGCCATACCGCGTGTACTGCGTAATCTTTTTACGACCATAGTCACCCTCTTTGGCAAGCCGTTCAAGGGCCGGGATAACAATTGTCAGAAGTTGAAGAATGATGGAGGCTGTAATATAAGGCGTAATACTCAACGCAAAAACTGACAGCCTTTTAAAGGAACCTCCGGAAAGAGTGTCCATAAAATCAAACATTCCGCCGGAACCCAACATATTTTTTAATACATTATGGTCAATAAAGGGAATTGGAATATGTGCTCCAATACGGAAGATAAGGAACATCAAAAGGGTGTAACCGATTTTCTTCCTGAGTTCAGCAACGTTCCAAGCATTCTTCAGGGAATCGACAATCATCCTATTCCACCTCTACTTTTCCACCCGCTGCAACGATCTTCTCTGCCGCGGCTGGGCTGACTTTGTCAATCTTGACGGTCAGAGCTTTGGTCAAATTCCCGGTTGCCAGAATCTTCACGCCATCTTTTAAGGCCTTGAGAAGACCAACTTCAAAGAGGCTTTCTACTGTAACGACATCGCCGTTTTCAAAACGTTCCAAATCACGAACATTTAAGGCTACAATCTCTTTTCTAGAGATATTATTAAAGCCGCGTTTAGGCATCCTGCGAAACAGTGGATTTTGTCCGCCTTCAAAGCCAGGACGAACACCGCCGCCAGAGCGTGAGTTTTGACCCTTGTGTCCTTTTCCAGCTGTTTTGCCATTTCCGGATCCAACACCACGGCCCAACCGCTTGGGTGCATGTGTTGACCCTACCGCAGGCTTAAGTTCATGAAGTTTCATGCTTTGCCCACACCTCCTTCTATTGAGATAGTGTTTCTACGCTAACTAAGTGCATGCATTTATGAACCATCCCTAGAATTCCAGGGGTGTCCTCATGAACTGCACTTGAACCAACTTTGCCCAAGCCGAGTGCTTGTAACACTCTGTGTTGTGCTTTAGAGTAACCAATGGGGCTCTTTGTCAGTGTTACTTTTATTTTCATGACCAACCCTCCTTAACCTAGAATTTCTTCCACGGCCTTACCTCGGAGTTTGGCAATCTCTTCAGGACGTTTGAGAGATTTTAACGCCGCCATCGTCGCATTGACCATATTGTGTGCGTTTGCCGAACCCAAAGATTTCGCAAGAATATCATGTACTCCGGCAACCTCAAGAACTGCACGAACAGCACCGCCAGCGATAACTCCAGTCCCCTTAGAAGCAGGCTTTAAGAGCACTTGACCAGCTCCGAAAACTCCTAAGATTGGGTGAGTAATCGTAGTTCCATGCATAGGAACACTGAAGAGGTTCTTTTTCGCATCTTCTACCCCTTTGCGGATAGCCTCGGGAACTTCGCCGGCTTTACCTAGACCAGCGCCCACACGACCGTGACCATCTCCAACTACGACGAGTGCACTAAAGCTGAAACGTCGTCCACCCTTTACAACTTTGGCAACACGGGCTATATGAACAACCTTTTCATTCATGTCCGACTTATTAGCATCGAATTTCGCCAATTTGTTTTATCCCTCCTTTACCCTAGCTTAGAAGCTGAGTCCAGCTTGGCGCGCAGATTCAGCCAGAGCCAAAATTCGTCCGTGATATACGTTTCCTCCACGGTCAAAAACCACTTGAGTAACTCCCTTTTCCAGGGCCTTTTTCGCAACAAGTTCTCCAACCTTTTGAGCTCCGGCAGTGTTCCCGCCAGAAAGATTAGCAGCCTTGAACTCTGGATCTAGGGAAGAAGCAGCAGCTAACGTCACACCGCTCTCATCGTTAATGACCTGTGCATAAATATGATTCAAGCTTCTGAAAACTGCCAAACGTGGTCGCTCAGCAGCACCGTACACCTTCTTGCGAAGGCTCTTATGCTTTTTAATGCGAATAGACTTGCGATCAATGCGCTTAATCAAAGGGAACTCACTCCTTTCACAGTTGGCAAGAGATTTTGCCCTTGCCTAATTTACTTACTTCTTACCGCCTTTTTTACCACCAGTTTTACCTACCTTACGGCGAACAACTTCATTCTCGTAACGAATCCCTTTGCCTTTGTAAGGCTCAGGTGCACGCTCTGATCGAACTACTGCTGCAAAAGCTCCGACAAGTTCCTTATCCATCCCTTTAATCAAAATCTTATTTGGCGCTGGGACTTCAAAGTCAATTCCTTCAAAAGGAACGAGTTCAACTGGGTGTGACTTTCCTACTGTAAGCACCAGCTTATTGCCTTGCTTCGCAGCACGATAACCAACCCCAACCATATCGAGTCCTTTGGTAAATCCAGCTGTTACACCTTCTACCATATTGGCAATCAAGGTGCGAGTCAGCCCGTGTAAAGAGCGGCTTAACGGCTCATCATTCGGCCGATTAACCGTCACTTGGGCATTTTCAACGACAATACTCATCAATGGATGCATTTGTCTTGTTAAAGTTCCTTTCGGACCTTTAACGGTAATCAAATTTTCCTCTTCTATTTTGAAGTCCACTCCACTGGGTATCCCAATGGGGCGCTTGCCAATTCTGGACATTCATTGCACCTCCGTTGTGATAATTACCAAATGTAGGAGATTACTTCTCCGCCAAGTCCCTCTTTACGAGCTCTTTTATCTGTCATAATCCCCTTGGATGTTGAAATAACTGCAATTCCAAGTCCTCCAAGAACCTTCGGGATTTCATCCTTCTTCGCATAAACACGAAGACCTGGACGGCTTATTCGTTTTAACCCAGTAATAACACGCTCACGATTTGGACCATATTTCAAATACATCCGGATTACACCTTGTTTATCATCCGCAATGTATTCAACGTCTTTGATGTATCCTTCTGACTTAAGCAACTCCGCAAGTTCTTTTTTAATGCGTGATGCTGGAACTTCAACCTTATCGTGATACACGATTCCTGCATTTCTGATGCGTGTTAAAAAATCTGCAATCGGATCTGACATTGACACTTCAGTCGTCCCCCTTCCTACAATGTTTTACCAACTGGCCTTCGTGACTCCAGGAAGTTCTCCTTTGTGGGCCAGCTCCCGGAAACAAATCCGGCAAATTCCAAATTTCCGCATGTAAGCATGGGGACGTCCACAAAGCTTACAACGGTTATGCGAACGCACAGCGAATTTCTGTCCACGGTTTTGGCGGACAATCATTGATGTCTTAGCCACGCTCTTGAACCTCCTTTTCTCTAATCACGATACGGCATACCGAACCCGCGAAGCAACTCACGTGCTTCTTCATCGGTCTTTGCCGTTGTAACGAAGACAATATCCATTCCCCGGAGTTTGTCGATCTTGTCGTACTCTATCTCTGGGAAGATGAGTTGTTCTTTGATTCCTAATGTATAATTTCCGCGTCCGTCAAATGCCTTCGCCGAAACTCCACGGAAGTCACGAACACGAGGTAGAGCCACACTTAGAAGTCGATCCATGAATTCATACATCCGTTCGCCACGGAGCGTTACTTTGCATCCAATAGGCATCCCTTCACGGAGTTTGAAAGCTGAAATGGACTTTTTAGCTCGAGTAACAATAGGTCTCTGTCCTGTGATCTTCATTAGATCTCCAAGAGCGGAATCAATCGCCTTGGAGTTTTGAACCGCTTCACCAACACCCATATTGATAACAACTTTATCAACTTTAGGTATTTGCATGACATTTGTATAAGCAAACTTCTGCTGTAAGGCAGGAGCGATTTCTTTAACGTATCTGTCTTTAAGACGAGCCACTGGGGTCCCTCCTTTCGCGATTAGTGATTATCCGGCAGATTTACGCCGCAATGTTTACAAACGCGCGTCTTGCCATTCTCCGTCACTTTGTAACTAACACGAGTCACGGAATTACACTCCTGGCAATATAACATAACGTTTGAGCTGGCCATAGGAGCTTCTTTCGGAACAATGCCCCCTTGAGGCATGCTTTGAGAAGGTTTGGTATGTCGTTTAACAATATTAGCCTTCTCTACAACCACGCGGCCCTTTTTTCTAATCACATCGATAACTTTGCCTTTTTTACCGGCATCCTTACCGCTGATAACCATAACATAATCGCCTTTTTTAACGTGTATTTTTTCAGGTTGTACCTTATGCTTAGTAGCAGCCACTTTCTTCACCTCCACCTGTCATGGGGTCTTAGATAACTTCCGGTGCGAGCGAAATAATTTTCATGTAATTATCGCGCAATTCACGAGCAACCGGTCCAAAGATACGAGTTCCACGCGGGCTTTTGTCATCTTTGATGATAACTGCCGCATTTTCGCTAAAACGAATATACGAACCGTCAGTGCGTCTAATCTCCTTCTTGGTCCGCACGACAACAGCCTTGACTACATCACCCTTTTTAACAACGCCCCCTGGCGTTGCTTGTTTAACCGAAGCAACAATAATATCTCCAATCGAAGCGTACCTGCGCGTTGACCCGCCCAGCACATGAATACACATCAACTCTTTAGCGCCTGAATTGTCGCCAACCCTAAGCCTAGTTTGTGGCTGGATCATCCACATTGACCCCCTTCCGAACTAAATTGAAATTTAAAGTGCTATTGCTCTTTGAGTTATCTCAACGAGGCGCCAACATTTATCTTTACTCAGGTGGCGAGTTTCCATGATCGTGACAGTATCCCCGACACGAGCTTCGTTATTCTCGTCATGAGCTTTATACTTTTTAGTGCTGGTAAATGTTTTCTTGTAAATCGGGTGACGTTCAGTAATCTCTACTGACACAACAACAGTTTTATCCATTTTGTCACTGACAACTTTACCGCTCCGAACTTTACGTTGAGCTCTTTCCACGTTATAAAGCCTCCTTCCTTAGGCACGTTCAATCTTTAACTCACGCTCACGAAGAATCGTTTTACCACGTGCTATTCCTTTGCGAACTTCTCGAATACGCATCGGATTGTCGAGTTGACCCGTTGCCAATTGGAAACGCAAATTGAATAATTCCGTTTTGAATTCGTCAATTTCCTTTAATACTTCATCATCAGTCATATCACGGAATTCTTTAGTTTTCATTTGCGTCACCTCCTACTAGATCAGCTCGGGAAACAATCTTGCACTTAACTGGAAGCTTATGCATGGCAAGACGTAGAGCTTCACGAGCAACTTCCTCAGCCACACCAGCCAATTCAAACATAACGCGACCCGGTTTTACAACCGCGACCCAATACTCCGGTGAACCTTTACCACTACCCATCCGTGTTTCAGCAGGTTTGGCAGTTACAGGTTTATCCGGGAAAATTTTAATCCAAACTTGACCACCACGCTTTATATAACGGGTCATCGCGATACGAGCAGCCTCTATCTGGCGATTCGTAATCCAGCCACTTTCCATAGCAACTAAACCAAATTCACCAAATGTAATTGTGTTACCACGTGTGGCCTTTCCATGCATCCGACCCCGATGTTGTTTACGATGTTTCACTCTGGTTGGGACTAGCATTTAAATTCCTCCTTCCACCTGAGCGACGACCTTTTTGGCGGGAAGAACCTCACCTTTATAAACCCAAACCTTGATACCGATTTTACCATACGTGGTATTTGCTTCAGCAAAGCCATAGTCAACATCCGCACGTAAAGTATGAAGGGGTACTTTTCCTTCGTGATACCACTCGGTTCGAGCAATTTCGGCTCCAGCCAAACGACCGCTGCATTGAATTTTAATGCCTAGTGCGCCTTGCCTCATTGTGCGGCCAACAGTTTGTTTCATGGCACGACGGAAGGAGACGCGTTTTTCTAATTGTTGTGCAATGTTTTCTGAAACCAGTTGAGCATCAAGCTCAGGTTTCTTAATTTCAACAATATTTACAGCAACCTGCTTCTTCGTAATCGCTTCAAGTTGTTTGCGTAAGTTCTCAACTTCAGCGCCACCACGTCCAATAACAATACCTGGTTTGGCAGCGTGCACTGATACTTTAACACGACTTGCTGCGCGTTCAATCTCAACTTTCGGACAACCTGCTTGTTTAAGCTTATTTTTTACAAATGCACGGAGCTTCAAATCCTCATGAAGAAGTTCCATGTAGTTCTTATCTGCATACCATCGGCTTTCCCAGTCCCGGATAATTCCGATGCGGAGGCCTTTGGGATTAACCTTTTGACCCACAGTTTAGCCCTCCTTCTTCTCGCCTACTACCACAGTAATGTGACTCGTCCGTTTCCGGATTTGGTCTGCACGTCCCATAGCTCGAGGCTTAATGCGTTTTAAAGTTGGTCCTTCGTCCACACAAATTTCAGTAATAAACAGATCATCAACATTCATTTCAAAGTTGTGTCCTGCATTTGCGACAGCAGACTTCAGCACCTTGGTAACATCATCGGTAGATCCCTTAGGTGTGAATTGAAGAATAGCGAACGCATCACTGACCTTTTTGCCACGGATCAAATTAACGACCTGTCGCACCTTACGAGGAGAGATACGTACATATTTTGCCACTGCTTTTGCTTGCATATGCCTTTTGCCTCCTCTCGATTAACGTAAGCCGCTGGATTTTTCGCTGCCAGCATGGCCTTTATAAGTGCGAGTGGGCGAAAACTCGCCGAGTTTGTGTCCAACCATGTCTTCCGTTACATAAACCGGCACATGTTTCCGTCCATCATGAACCGCAATGGTGAGTCCAACCATTTGCGGAAAAATTGTTGAGCGTCTGGACCACGTCTTGATAACGCGTTTTTCACCCGATTCGTTCATCGCTTCTACACGTTCGAGTAAACGAGATTCGACGAAAGGTCCTTTTTTTAGAGATCTGCTCATTTATGAGCCTCCTTTCGACTACTTGCTGCGTCGTTTCACAATAAAGCGATTCGACGTATTCTTTTTCTTCCGAGTTTTTGCACCGAGTGCAGGTTTTCCCCAAGGTGTAACTGGGTTGCGGCCGATGGAGTTACGTCCTTCACCACCACCATGTGGGTGATCACAAGGGTTCATAACAGATCCACGTACAGTTGGACGAATTCCCATCCAACGAGATCTTCCGGCTTTCCCAATGTTAATGTTCTCATGGTCAAGGTTTCCGAGTTGCCCGATGGTTGCGCGACATTCGAGTCGAACCATACGCATTTCACTAGACGGAAGTCTTAAGGTGGCATAAGCGCCTTCTTTAGCCATCAACTGAGCTGATCCACCAGCTGAGCGAACCATTTGGCCACCTTTGCCAGGTTTCATCTCGATATTATGAACCAAAGTACCTACAGGGATGTTTTGCAGCGGTAAAGAGTTGCCAACCTTGATGTCAGCATCAGGTCCGGAAACAACCATTTGGTCCACTTGCAAGCCATAGGGTGCCAAGATGTACGTTTTGAATCCATCTTGATAAAATAACAAAGCAATATTTGCAGAACGATTAGGATCATACTCAATACTCGCAACTCGAGCAGGAATTCCATCCTTAGTTCGTTTGAAGTCAATCACACGCAACTTGCGTTTATGTCCGCCGCCTTTATGTCGAACGCTTAAGCGTCCATCGTTATTACGACCGGCCTTTTTAGTTAAGGGTTTAAGCAAAGAACGTTCTGGCTCCGTTCTCGTAATTTCTTCAAAGGTCGATACGGTCATATTACGACGACTTGGCGAGGTGGGCTTAAATGTTTTTAATGCCATAAGATTTCATATTCCTCCTTTGCTTCAAGCTGCTTACAGGCCCGCGAAGTTTTCAATCTTATCCCCAGCTTTTAGCGTAGCTATCGCTTTTTTGCGGTTGATAGTTTTCCCAGCATACTTACCAACCCGCTTCATTTTGCCTTTTACGTTCATGGTGCGGATTTCAACGACAGAGACTTTAAACATCTTCTCAACAGCAGCTTTTATTTCGATTTTATTGGCTGCAGGATCAACCCAAAAAGAGTATTTATTATCTTCAACAATCCCTACGGATTTCTCGGAAATTACCGGACTTTTGAGGACATCACGTGCGTCGCGCATTACGCTAACACCTCCTCTGTTTTTGTTACAGCTGCTTTAGTCATTACGAGGATGTCATGTTGCAGTAAGTCAACAACGTTCATTCCAGCGACATCCGTTGTCTTTACACCCTCAATATTACGAGCAGAACGAAGCACATCCTCATCTAAATTATCCATTACGATCATGGCCTTTTTGTTAATTTGAAGAGCTTTAAGAACCTTTACCATCTCACGAGTCTTTGCTTGGTCCATACTCAAAGCATCAAGGACAATTAACTGTTGCTCCATAACCTTCGAAGAGAGTGCCGAGTGCAAGGCCAGTCGACGAACCTTTTTGGGTAATTTAAAGTCATACTTCCGTGGTTTAGGTGCGAAAACAATACCACCACTTCTCCAAACCGGGGAGCGACTACTACCGGAACGAGCACGACCCGTTCCTTTTTGACGCCAAGGTTTGCGTCCACCTCCGCTTACTTCAGCTCGGGTCAAGGCTGATTGTGTACCTCGTCTCCTACTGGCAAGTTGAGATACTACGGCAGAATGAAGAACATGAATATTTGGAGTAATTCCAAATATACTCTCGTTCAATTCGATCTCTCCAACTTGAGCACCTTGCATATTTAATAGTTGAACTTTCGGCATTGCTTATTCCTCCTTTCTCAGTGTTACTTCGCCTTGACAGAAGGCTTCAGAACTAGCAATGACTTTTTAGCTCCTGGGACAGCCCCTTTAATCAAGATCATGTTTTTATCCACATCAACCCGGATTACTTCCAGATTTTGTACAGTTATACGTTCGCCACCCATACGACCTGGTAGCGCACGGCCTTTAAACACACGAGCTGGGCCTTTCGCGCCAAGGGAACCGGAACGGCGATGATACTTTGAACCATGAGCCATTGGTCCACGGCTAGCACTGTTTCGCTTGATCATTCCTGCGAAGCCCTTCCCTTTAGAAGTACCTACAACGTCAAGCTTATCGCCAACTTTGAATAAATCTACCAAGACCTCTTGACCAAGTTCATAAGAGTCAACATCATTTACCTTAAACTCACGTACATACCGCATTGGCTTAAGTGATGCCTTTTGGAAATGCCCTTTCTTGGGCTTGTTGCTCAGACCTTCGCGCAGAACCGAAAGGCCGATCTGAATTGCGTTGTAACCATCTGTAGCAACAGTTTTCTTCTGTACCACCGGGCATGGACCAGCCTCAACAACAGTGACCGGAATTACACGGCCTTCTTCTGTGAAAACTTGAGTCATACCAATTTTTCTACCTAGAATTCCTTTTGACACGAATGCCACCTCCTAAACGCTTTGAAGTGCGCCAGTGTTTACTGGTGCACAAGAGCGTCCCTTTATTTATTATTGTCGCGCTCCGTCAGGGAACTACTCCACGCTCCCGGGCGTTTCTCGCAACAAACATAACGATAGTATATCATAGATCGAATGGTTTTGCCACTAAAATATGAACTAATTTATTATGGTCTAAATTAAAGCTTAATCTCAATGTCCACTCCTGCAGGTAAGTCTAAACGCATAAGCGAATCGACGGTTTTCGGCGTAGGCTCAAGAATATCAATCAACCGTTTATGGGTCCGCAACTCAAACTGTTCACGGGAATCCTTGTTGACATGCGGCGAGCGCAAAATAGTATATACGCTTTTCTCTGTCGGCAGTGGAATCGGTCCGCTAACCTGTGCACCAGTTCGTTTTGCACTCTCTACAATGCGTTCTGCTGATTGGTCTAAAGTCTTGTGATCAAATGCTTTAAGACGAATCCTAATCTTTTGGCTCATAGTATGAATACCTCCTCATAATTCCCGTTATACGGGTTTTCAGCATAAAAATTCCCTAGCTCAAGCGGAGTCACCTGTCCAGCAACCTTTTATGCCATACCAGAAATTAGAAGTCAGATACCGGTAGCCGAGTGAGTACAGAACTCATTCCGGCACACCCTTATCCGACCCATAATACAAGAGAGGAAGAGATCTCTTCCTCTCTTGTAAAACGTTTGTATAATTGAAGAAATTAACCCATGATTTTAGCAACGATACCCGATCCAACGGTACGGCCACCCTCACGAATAGCGAAACGGAGACCATCTTCCATTGCGATTGGGGTGATTAACTCTACTTCAATCGTTACACGGTCACCAGGCATAACCATTTCAGTTCCTTCAGGAAGAGTGATAACGCCTGTCACGTCGGTTGTGCGGAAGTAGAATTGAGGACGATAGTTGTGGAAGAAAGGAGTGTGACGTCCACCCTCTTCTTTATTTAAGATGTAAACCTCTCCAGAGAACTTTGTATGAGGCTTGATGGATCCAGTCTTAGCCAAAACTTGTCCGCGCTCGATATCTTTACGCTCAACCCCACGAAGGAGAGCACCAATGTTGTCACCAGCTTGAGCTTGATCCAAGAGCTTACGGAACATTTCTACCCCAGTAACAACCGTTTTGCGCGAAGCTGTTGTTAAACCGACGATTTCTACTTCGTCGCCAACTTTGACTTGACCACGCTCAACACGTCCTGTAGCAACAGTACCGCGTCCGGTAATGGTGAAAACGTCCTCGACAGGCATTAAGAATGGCTTGTCGGTATCCCGCTCTGGGGTTGGGATATAGCTGTCAACAGCATCCATGAGTTGCCAAATCTTACCACACCATTCGCACTCACGTTTTCCGCAACCACATTGGAGGGCTTTAAGACCTGAACCAGGAACGATGGGGATGTTATCGCCATCAAATTCATAGGAACTTAAAAGTTCACGAATTTCCATTTCTACGAGCTCCATAAGCTCAGGATCGTCAACCATATCTGACTTATTAAGCCATACAACAATGCTAGGAACACCAACTTGGCGAGCCAAGAGGATGTGCTCACGAGTTTGAGGCATAGGGCCGTCAGCAGCAGATACGCAGAGAATAGCACCGTCCATTTGGGCAGCACCAGTGATCATGTTTTTAACATAGTCTGCGTGACCTGGGCAGTCCACGTGCGCATAGTGACGATTTTCTGTCTCATACTCAACGTGTGCTGTAGAAATGGTAATACCACGTTCGCGCTCTTCAGGAGCTTTATCAATTTGGTCAAATGCTTGTGCAACTGCTCCGCCGGTTTTGGAGAGAACAAGAGTAATTGCAGCAGTTGTTGTTGTTTTACCATGGTCTACGTGACCAATGGTCCCAACGTTAACATGTGGTTTTGTACGTTCGTATTTGGCTTTTCCCATGTTTTTTCACTCCTTAATTAAATAATAGTTAGTCAAGTGAGATATCGATTATCGAACCTCGCTTACGCCCCTTGGCGTTTGGCAATAATGCCATCCGCAATCGTTTTAGGCACTTCTTCATAATGGTCAAACTGCATCACATACACGCCACGACCTTGTGTAGCAGAACGCAAATCAGTTGAATAACCAAACATTTCAGAGAGTGGAACAAATCCACGCACTACCTGGGAATTCCCGCGCGCTTCCATTCCTTCAATCCGTCCACGACGAGAGCTAATATCACCAATGACATCACCCATATACTCCTCAGGAACTGTCACTTCAACTTTCATTACAGGTTCCATAATTGCAGGATCTGCTTTCAACGCGCCAGCCTTAAAGGCCATTGACCCAGCAATCTTGAATGCCATTTCCGAAGAGTCAACATCATGGTATGAACCATCATAAACCGTAGCACGTACGTCAAGAACTGGATATCCGGCAAGAATACCATTTTGCATAGCTTCTTCAATACCTGCACCAATCGGATTGATATATTCCCTAGGAATAACTCCCCCGACAACTTTGTTAACAAACTCAAAGCCGCTTCCTGCTTCGAGTGGCTCAAGTTCAACCCAACAGTGTCCATATTGCCCGCGGCCACCAGACTGACGAACAAACTTTCCTTCGGATTTAACTGAACGCCGAATTGTTTCTTTATATGCAACTTGCGGACGACCCACATCGCACTGGACTTTAAATTCCCTTTGTAAACGGTCGACAATAATTTCTAGATGAAGCTCGCCCATTCCAGCAATAATTGTCTGTCCTGTTTCTGTATCCGTATGCATTTTAAAGGTAGGGTCTTCTTCAGCCAAACGCGCGAGTGCTCCGCCCATCTTTTCTTGGTCCGCTTTCGTCTTAGGCTCGATCGCAACATCAATAACCGGCTCAGGGAAGACCATTTTCTCTAGAATAATCGGTGTCTTCTCATCACACAAGGTATCTCCTGTTGTCGTATCTTTTAAGCCGACAGCAGCTGCAATATCCCCAGAGCGAACCTCCGGAATATCTTCACGATGGTTAGCATGCATTTGAAGTATTCTTCCAATGCGCTCACGCTTACCTTTGGTTGAATTATAAACATATGATCCTGAACTCAATACTCCTGAGTAAACCCTGAAAAATGCAAGTTTACCAACGAATGGATCAGCCATAATCTTGAAGGCCAAAGCAGAGAATGCCTCGTTGTCGGAAGCTGGTCTGTGGTCTTCTGCACCTGTATCAGGATGCACCCCTTTAATTGGAGGCACATCTAGCGGTGAAGGCATATATTCAACAACTGCATCAAGGAGGGGTTGCACTCCTTTGTTCTTAAATGCCGAACCACAGAGTACAGGAATAAACTTGTTTCCGACAACACCGCGTCGTATACCATCGCGAATTTCCTCTTCCGTAAGTTCTTCTCCTTCGAGATACTTCATCATGAGTTCCTCGCTGGTCTCAGAGACTGCTTCGATCAGTTTCTCGCGATATTCCTTTGCCAACTCAACTAAATCATCCGGGATCGCGTTATGCTCTGCAGTCGTCCCTAAGTCATCCGTATATACAATAGCGGTCATAGTTACCAAATCCACAATTCCCTTGAAACTATCTTCAATTCCAATCGGTAATTGAAGCGGAACAGGATTGGCTCCTAACCGATCATGAATCATGGAAACACCGCGGAAGAAATCTGCTCCCATTCGATCCATTTTATTAATAAAAGCAACTCGCGGAACTTTATATTTATCTGCCTGACGCCATACTGTTTCGGATTGAGGTTCAACTCCTCCGACCGAGCAGAACACCGCTACCGCACCATCCAGAACCCTCAGAGAGCGTTCAACTTCAACTGTGAAGTCCACGTGCCCTGGTGTGTCAATGATGTTAATACGATGCCCTCTCCATTGGCAAGTTGTCGCAGCAGATGTAATCGTGATACCACGTTCTTGCTCTTGGACCATCCAGTCCATTGTTGCCGCGCCATCGTGAACTTCACCTATTTTATGCACACGTCCTGTGTAAAAAAGTATCCGCTCAGTTGTTGTCGTTTTTCCGGCGTCAATATGGGCCATGATCCCGATATTACGCGTATTTTCAAGAGAAAATTGCCTAGCCACATAGAATCCCCCTTTCTGTCAAAGTATTGTGCCTCAAACTACCACTTGTAATGCGCAAAAGCCTTATTAGCCTCAGCCATTTTATGCATATCTTCCTTCTTCTTGACAGAACCACCTGTATTGTTAGAGGCATCAAGTAACTCTCCAGCAATCTTTTCTTGCATAGTCTTTTCGCCGCGCTTACGAGCTTGAGCAACAATCCAACGGAGTGCAAGAGTCGAACGACGATCTGCACGTACTTCGATAGGCACTTGGTAATTTGCACCGCCGACACGGCGGGCTTTAACCTCTAGTACCGGCATTACGTTCTTCAACGCGTTTCCGAACACTTCAAGAGGATCCTTACCCACTTTTTCTTGGATCATATTAAATGCGCTATAGCAAATTGCCTCTGCCGTTCCCTTTTTGCCATCAAGCATAATTTGATTGATAAACTTTGTTACAGTCTGATTCTTATAAATAGGATCGGGCAGAACATCGCGTTTCCCAATATAACCTTTACGAGGCATTAATTTCCCTCCTTTTCTACGGATTCATGTATTTCCCCTATTGAAAATGGACCTAGTTTCCATTCTTTCTAAAATCGCGTTATATTAAACCTTTTTAGGACGTTTTGCACCATATTTAGAGCGTCCTTGCGAGCGTTTTTGAACAGCAGTCGTGTCCAATGCACCACGAATTACGTGATAACGTACCCCTGGCAAGTCTTTAATACGACCACCACGGATTAGGACGACGGAGTGTTCTTGCAAGTTGTGTCCGATTCCGGGGATATAAGCGGTTACTTCAAGTGAATTGCTAAGGCGAACACGAGCAACCTTCCGAAGTGCGGAGTTAGGCTTTTTCGGAGTAGTGGTGTATACCCTTATGCAAACTCCACGTTTTTGTGAGGACCCTCCTGAAGGATATTGCTTACGTTGAAGGGAGTTATAACCCCACTGTAAAGCTGGAGCAGTCGATTTCTTTTCGGCTGAGGCACGACCTTTACGAATGAGCTGGTTAATCGTCGGCATGTCTCCACCTCCTTTCTAATCAAATACAATATACAAGGAATTGCTTGCCGCAGCATATGACAAGCAATTCCAAAACCTGCAATATGGTTCAATCAAGGCTAATAAGTCACTATTCTTCCAATATAGCAGCTACTGCAGTGCCTACTTCGATTCCACATGCCTTACCTAGGTCTTTCATTGTAGGAACTTCAATTCGCTCAACGTGATGCGTAGTACACCAATCCAGAATAGGACGAAGAATATGTTTTTCTGCATCATTTGCAATAAACACTCGTCGTACGATTCCCTTTTCCATGGCGCGTTGAGTTTGCTTTAGCCCAACCGTCTTCTTTTTGGCATGTTTAAAGGTTTCATCAAGCATCAAAATGCTTTCCTCCCCAATCACACTATAGTAGTTTAGCATTTGAGTTCTAGTGTGTCAATAATCTCGGCTAAATTGTCGTTAATTTGCCTCCAGGGTCTTAATTGTGCGATATCTTGCCATACCCGTTCCTGCGGGGATCAATTTACCGATAATCACGTTTTCCTTTAACCCCAGCAATGGATCGACTTTTCCCTTAATGGCTGCTTCTGTCAGCACACGTGTTGTCTCTTGAAATGATGCCGCTGAAAGGAAGGAATCTGTGGCCAACGAAGCCTTTGTGATCCCTAATAACACAGGGTGGGCAACTGCTGGTTCTCCACCTCCGGCTATCGCTTGAGCATTCTCATCTTGGAAGTCAAAGACATCAATCAAACCACCTGGCAGCAATCTGGTGTCGCCAGCATCATCAACTTTTACTTTGCGGAGCATCTGCCGAACCATAACTTCAATATGCTTATCGTTGATATCCACCCCTTGAAGGCGATAGACACGTTGGACCTCTCCTAAAAGGTAAACCTGAACCCCACGTTGGCCTTTGACTTTTAGCATATCATGCGGATTAATGCTACCTTCAGTTAACACATCCCCGGCTTCAACGAACTGTCCTTCTTTTACACTAAGCCGCGAACCGTAAGGAATACTATAGATAATATGCTCCTCATTTTCCGTCAAAAGATCGACTTCCCGCCGCCCCTTAACTTCAGTGATCGATACCTTTCCATTAGCTTCCGTGATAATTGCTTGCCCCTTCGGTTTACGTGCTTCAAAAAGCTCCTCGACACGTGGAAGACCCTGTGTAATGTCATCCCCCGCAACACCACCGGTATGGAATGTACGCATGGTTAGCTGGGTACCAGGTTCACCGATAGACTGAGCAGCAATAATTCCAACTGCTTCTCCCATTTCAACTGGTCTGCCAGTTGCCAGATTTCGCCCATAGCATTTCTTACATACCCCATAACGCGAGGTACAAGTAAGAACTGAACGAATGATCGCTGAATCATAGACCTTAGCAATATGGCTGGCCTTCTCTTCAGTTATCTCATAATCCGGCGATGCTAACAGTTCCCCTGTCTCTGGATCATGAAGTTCTTCCAGCACAAAACGACCAACGAGGCGATCCACCAAAGGCTCAATAATTTCAGGACCGTCTTTAATATCTTCTACCATGATGCCTGCTCTAGTTCCGCAATCTTCTTCACGTACGATTACGTCTTGGGAGACATCTACTAAACGACGTGTCAGATATCCAGAGTCAGCGGTTCTTAAGGCAGTATCCGCAAGTCCTTTCCTCGCACCGTGTGAAGAAATGAAATATTCCAAAACGGTAAGACCTTCCCGGAAATTCGCCTTAATAGGCAACTCAATAGTCCGTCCGGACGGGTCTGCCATAAGTCCCCGCATTCCAGCCAATTGCCTTAGCTGTTGAATATTACCACGGGCACCCGACGTCGCCATCATGTATACTGGGTTAAACTGATTGAGAGAATCCATCAAGGACTGAGTCACCGTTTTAGTGGCTTTGTCCCAAGTGCCAATAACAAGGTTATAGCGCTCTTCATCCGTAATTAGACCTCGTCTGAACTGTTGCTCAGTTTTGGCAACTGCAGCGTCAGCATCCGAGAGAATCTGAGTTTTCGCTTCTGGTACTGTTATATCCGTCAAACCAACGGTCATTCCTGCCCGTGTTGAAAATTTGAACCCTTGACTTTTTAGACCATCCAACAATTTAGCCGTTGCTGCATAACCACAAATGCGATACGTTTTAGCAACAATATCTCCAAGACCTTTTTTGCCTACAACTTCATTGAAATAACCAATTTCGGGTGGAATTACAGAGTTGAAAATCAAACGGCCTACGGTCGTTTCCAAGAGTTCACCGTTTCGGAGCACCTTGATACTGGCTTGTAAATGTACCTCTTTAGTATCATAGGCTAAAACAGCCTCATCATAGTCCTTAAATATCTTGCCTTCTCCAAAAGCCCCTGGGCGATCCATGGTTAAGTAATAGGATCCCAAAACCATATCCTGAGTTGGCGTTTGCACTGGCCGTCCGTCTTTAGGATTCAGGATATTATGTGACGCTAACATTAACAATCTCGCTTCCGACTGAGCTTCGGCAGACAAAGGAACGTGAACAGCCATTTGGTCCCCATCGAAGTCAGCGTTATAAGCTGTACAAACTAAGGGATGGATTTGTAAAGCACGACCTTCTACTAAAATCGGCTCAAAGGCCTGAATTCCCAAACGATGGAGAGTTGGTGCCCGGTTCAGCAGGACAGGATGATCCATAATAACTTCTTCGAGAACATCCCATACTTCAGGACGAACCCGTTCAACCATTCGCTTAGCACTTTTAATATTGTGAGCATGACCTTCATTAACCAGTTTCTTCATTACGAACGGCTTAAACAGTTCCAAGGCCATTTCCTTTGGCAGCCCACACTGATGAAGATTGAGATTAGGTCCTACTACAATAACAGAACGACCGGAATAATCGACCCGCTTACCCAAAAGATTCTGTCTAAAGCGTCCTTGTTTTCCCTTGAGCATATCACTAAGAGACTTGAGAGGACGATTTCCAGGACCTGTCACTGGACGACCTCGACGACCATTATCAATCAAGGCGTCGACCGCCTCTTGGAGCATCCGTTTCTCATTACGCACAATGATGTCTGGAGCACCAAGATCTAAAAGACGCTTCAAGCGGTTATTTCGATTAATTACCCGGCGATAAAGATCATTTAGATCAGAAGTAGCAAACCGACCTCCATCCAGTTGGACCATGGGGCGTAATTCCGGTGGAATTACGGGAACAACATCCATAATCATCCATTCCGGACGGTTTCCTGAACTTTCAAAAGCCTCTACAACCTCGAGACGGCGAATAGCCCGTATTTTTCGTTGTCCAGATACTTCTTTTAGCTCAGCTCGGAGTTCGTCATTGAGTTTTTCTAGGTCCATCTCCTCAAGCAAGAGTTTTACTGCCTCTGCGCCCATGCTGGCCTGAAAACGATTTCCGTATTTATCACGGTACTCGCGATATTCAGTTTCAGTCAAAAGTTGCTTTTTCATTAAGGAAGTATCGCCAGCATCAGTAACAATATAGGAGACAAAATATAAAACCTTTTCTAAAGCCCGAGGAGACATGTCCAAGAGCAAGCCCATTCGGCTAGGAATTCCTTTAAAATACCAAATATGAGACACTGGTGCTGCGAGTACAATATGACCCATTCGCTCACGCCGAACTTTAGAACGCGTCACCTCTACCCCACAACGATCGCAGACAATTCCCTTATATCGTACACGTTTATATTTTCCGCAGTGGCATTCCCAATCTCGAGTTGGACCAAAAATCTTTTCACAAAATAAACCTTCCCGTTCCGGCTTTAAGGTCCTGTAGTTAATTGTCTCAGGTTTCTTAACTTCTCCAAACGACCACTCACGTATCATATCCGGAGAAGCTAATCCAATGCGCATGCGGTCGAAGTTATTGACGTCTAGCAATCCTTATCGCTCCTTTCGCCCGGGGGACTATTTAAGATCGCCAAGATCCATATCTTCTTCCTCAAGGACTTCCTCATTTAGTTCATCGAGCGGATCTTCTTCGTCGATTATGAGTTCCTCGTCGTCCTTATCGTCTTTATCGTCCATATGAACGCGAGTCGTCGGAGGCGGAAGTTCTTCGTGCATATCAATGCCCAGTTCTTTGGCAGTTTCTGTGATATCCTCGTCAGTATCATGAATCTCAATTTCCTGATCATCAGCTGACAAGACTCTGACATCTAGTCCAAGGCTCTGCATTTCTTTAATCAGTACTTTAAAGGATTCGGGGATTCCAGGTTCCGGAATATTTTCGCCTTTGACGATCGCTTCGTATGTCTTCACGCGGCCAACAACATCGTCGGATTTTACCGTGAGAATTTCTTGCAACGTATAAGCAGCACCATAAGCTTCCAAAGCCCAAACTTCCATTTCCCCAAAACGCTGTCCCCCAAATTGTGCCTTACCACCTAAGGGCTGCTGGGTCACAAGCGAGTATGGTCCCGTGGAACGAGCATGAATCTTATCGTCAACTAAATGGTGAAGTTTAAGCACATACATATAACCAACTGTAATCTTAGCGTCAAAGGGCTCTCCAGTACGTCCGTCATACAGCACAGTCTTCCCGTCGCGAGGACGTCCAGCCTTTTCCAAGGTCTCAAAAATATCGCTTTCTGTTGCTCCATCGAAAACTGGCGTTGCGACGCGAATCCCTAAGCTCTTCGCGGCCCATCCTAAGTGAGTCTCCAAAACTTGACCGATATTCATCCGAGAAGGAACACCTAAAGGATTGAGAACAATTTCAATGGGCGTGCCATCGGGCATAAAAGGCATATCTTCTTGACGCATAATGCGGGAAATAACCCCTTTGTTTCCATGGCGGCCGGCCACTTTGTCACCGACGGAGATTTTCCGTTTTTGAGCAATGTAGACACGTACAAGTTCATTGACCCCCGGAGATAATTCATCCCCATTTTCGCGAGTGAATACTTTTACATCTACAATTTTACCTGCTTCTCCATGAGGCACGCGCAATGAGGTATCCCTCACCTCACGTGCCTTCTCTCCGAAGATAGCACGCAAGAGGCGCTCTTCAGCCGTTAGTTCGGTCTCACCCTTGGGAGTGACTTTACCGACTAATATATCGCCGGGCCGAACTTCCGCACCGATTCGGATAATACCACGCTCATCAAGATCCTTTAAGACATCTTCTCCCACATTGGGAATGTCACGGGTAATTTCCTCCGGTCCAAGCTTTGTGTCACGGGCATCCGATTCATACTCTTCAATATGAATGGACGTATAATAATCCTCTCGGATTAGTTTTTCATTAATGAGAATAGCATCCTCATAGTTATACCCTTCCCAAGTCATGAAAGCCACTAGGACATTATGTCCCAAAGCAAGCTCCCCATGATCGGTAGAAGGTCCATCAGCAACAATCTGGCTAGCTTCGACTCGCTCACCTTTCATGACAATCGGTCTTTGGTTAATACACGTACCCTGGTTAGAACGCAGATATTTTAGTAGTTTATGTTTCTCAGTGGTTCCATCGTCATGTCGCACGATGATTTCGTCCGCTGTTGCTCTTTCGACTACACCAGCTTGTTTAGTAACTGCACAAACACCAGAATCCTTTGCTGCTTTATATTCCATCCCGGTCCCAACATAGGGGGAATCTGTTCGCAAAAGGGGTACGGCTTGCCGCTGCATGTTAGAGCCCATCAAAGCCCTGTTCGCATCGTCGTGTTCTAGGAAGGGAATAAGGGCAGTGGCAATCGATACCATTTGTTTAGGAGAAACGTCCATGTAATCAACTTGACTCGGTGATACATGCACAAAATCCGGACCATGACGTCCATCAATTTTCTCCCCTAAAAACTTTCCGGTCTCGTCAAGGGGGGCATTAGCCTGACCGACAACATATCGTTCCTCTTCGTCAGCGGTTAAGTAGTGAATCTCATCTGTAACTCGACCATTCTCTTTATCCACTCTACGGTATGGTGCTTCAATAAAGCCATAAGGGTTAATGCGTCCAAACGTCGCTAAAGAACCAATCAAACCAATGTTCGGACCTTCAGGAGTCTCTACCGGACACATTCTCCCATAGTGGGAAAAGTGAACGTCACGCACTTCAAACCCTGCGCGCTCCCTGCTCAATCCTCCCGGTCCTAATGCGCTTAGACGTCGTTTATGTGTTAACTCAGCCAAGGGATTTGTTTGATCCATAAACTGTGATAACTGACTGCTGCCAAAAAACTCCTTGATTGCAGCTACGACAGGCCGGATATTAATTAAGACCTGAGGCGTAATCACTTCAACGTCTTGAATTGTCATCCGTTCGCGGACAACACGTTCCATTCGCGACAAACCTATACGGAACTGATTCTGAAGAAGTTCTCCCACCGAGCGAAGTCGTCGATTTCCTAGATGATCGATATCATCCCTATGCCCTTCGCCTTCCATCAAGGCAAGCATCCGTCTAACGCTAGCTATAATATCTCCGCGGGTCAAATGTCGAACCTCCATCGGAGGCAAATCGTCAGCATTTTGGTAGTCTTTTAGTTTTTTATTCAGTTTATACCGTCCAACTTTGGCAAGATCGTAGCGTTTAGCATCGAAGAATAGCGCTTCCAACAATGAGCGCGCACTATCGACAGTCGGAGGTTCTCCAGGCCTTAGCCTTTTATAAATCTCCACTAACGCTTCCTCAGTAGATTCTGAATTGTCTCTCTCTAGAGTTGCGCGGATAAATTCGTTATCATTGAACAACTCAAGAATCTGACCGTTACTAGCATATCCTAAGGCACGAATTAAAACAGTACCGGGTAATTTTCGAGTACGATCAACTCGGACAAAAATATTATCGTTAATATCTGTTTCAAATTCTAACCAAGCTCCACGATTTGGGATAACTGTTGCACCATAGAGTTTCTTGCCGCTTGGATCGATCTGTTCTGCATAATACACCCCGGGCGAGCGTACAAGTTGGCTTACAATAACACGTTCAGCACCATTAATAATGAACGTACCTTTGTCTGTCATCAACGGGAAATCTCCCATAAAGACTTCCTGTTCTTTGACCTCTCCTGTTTCCTTGTTGATCAGGCGAACCTTTACGCGCAGCGGCGCAGCAAAGGTTACATCACGTTCTTTACACTCCTCAACCTGATATTTAGCTTCTCCTAAGCTATAGTCAATAAATTCCAGAACAAGATTGCCTGTGAAGTCTTGAATCGGCGAGATATCGCGAAACATATCTCGTAGCCCTTCATCAAGAAACCATCGATAGGAGTTTTGCTGAATTTCGATCAAATTTGGCATGTCGAGGACTTCTCGAATTCTGGAGTAGCTCCAGCGCTCCCGTCTCCCAACCTTTACAGGATAGAACATTTGCGTTTCACCCCTCAGTGTGGTTTCCTCTTCTTGAGGTCAATATATTGACATATACAGCCAAAAGCAAGGCCTTTTAAAAAAACCTCGCTTTACTGTCTATGGTGTTATCTTTGCTGAAAATTCAAAATTGTTTCTCCTTATAGTACAATGCTTACAAATTATTACCATAGCATGGGCATATTAAGTAATAAATTCCAGTTATGTATGGTAACATTTATAAAGTATAACAAAATCAAAATACGTTGTCAAGTAATACTTTTCGTATTGCTTTCCAAATTGTTGTGACATAATTTTGTCCTGATCGTGTATTTTGTTTCTATCATAATTAAAGAAGGTACCCCCACGAGGGAGTACCTTCTTGGTTTTTCCAGCTATTATTTAACTGTGACTGTTGCTCCAGCTTCAGCTAATTTTGCTTTTAAAGCTTCTGCTTCGTCCTTAGAAACTTTTTCTTTAACAGGTTTTGGTGCATTATCTACGAGATCTTTTGCTTCTTTGAGGCCCAAGCCTGTTGCTTCACGAACCACTTTAATAACGGCAATTTTAGTAGCGCCGCAATTATCAAGGATTACATCAAACTCAGTTTTTTCTTCAGCTGCTTCAGCAACAGGAGCTGCAGCCGCACTAGCAACAGCTACAGGAGCAGCTGCGCTTACACCAAATTCAGTTTCAAAAGCTTTTACGAGTTCAGCTAATTCGAGGACAGTTAAACCTTTTACGGATTCAAGAATTTCATTTACTTTAGACATTTTATTTCCTCCTTAAAATATGAAAGCTATTTGCTCTTCAATTAATTCTATAAACTTATTGTGCAGCCTTAAGTTTACGCACTTCTTCGAGTGCGTAACCCATTTTGCGAATAGGTCCTTGAAGTACATTGGCCATACCCGTGAGCGGAGCCTGCATCCCGCGCAGAACCATTGCAAGTAGAACTTCACGCGAAGGCAGCTCTGCAAGAGCTTTAACGCCTTCAGGTCCAATTACCTTTCCTTCCACGACTCCAGCCTTAATCGTAAACGTTTTGAGCTTGTTTTCTTTAGCAAACTCCATTAAAGCTTTAGCCGGAGCGACAGGATCTGTACTGAAAGCAAGTGCTGTCGGTCCAGAAAGATAGGAATCAAGCCCCTCTACCCCAACTTCATTGGCGGCGCGTTGTACCAGTGTATTTTTCAAAACCCGATATTCTACACCAGCTTTACGCAGCTTAGCACGCAATGCAGTTGCTTGAGCCACTGTTAAACCACGGTAGTCGGCTAAGACAACTCCAGAAGACTTTTGGAATCTCTCCGTGATTTCCGAGACGATTTGACTTTTTTCTTCAATATTAAGCATTCTGTGTGCACCTCCTTCCTTCAGATAAACCCAGCAAAAAACCCCCGCGTATGCAGAGGTTAAGAATGCCAAATTAATATCTTTCGGCGTACTTCCAACCTCGGCAGGTAATTAAGCCTTGCAGCCCCTGCTTTCTACAGCGGATTTTATTCAATTCTTGGTAAGTCTATCTCTATTGTATACTGTCGGGAGTATACGCTATTTAGACAGCTTTGATAGGGTTGATGCGCACGCCAGGTCCCATGGTCGAGGTCACTGTGACACTCCGCATGTATTGTCCCTTGGCTGCTGCAGGTTTAGCCTTAACTAAGACATCCGCCAACGTACGATAGTTTTCCAATAGCTGCTCCACAGTAAATGAAGCTTTTCCGATTGGCGCATGAATGATACCGGCCTTTTCCCCACGATATTCAATCTTACCAGCTTTGATTTCTTTGATCGCACGCGTAACATCAGGCGTAACTGTTCCGGTTTTTGGGTTAGGCATTAATCCTTTTGGTCCGAGAACACGGCCCAATTTACCGACCAATCCCATCATGTCCGGAGTCGCTACGACAACCTCAAAATCAAACCATCCTTGTTCAATCTTAGCAATCATATCCTCAGCACCGACAAAGTCCGCTCCAGCTTGTTCGGCTTCTTTAGCCTTATCCCCTTTAGCAAATACTAAAACCGAACGGGTTTTACCAGTACCATTAGGGAGCACAACTGCACCACGGATTTGTTGATCCGCATGACGGGTGTCAATACCGAGTTTAAATGCTACTTCAATTGTCTCATTGAACTTCGCTTTCGCGTTGCTTAGTACGAGTTCAAGGGCTTCCTTGGGTTCGTAGAGTGCATTGCGATCAAATGATTTTACAGCCTCTTGATATCTCTTTCCTACTTTGGCCATTCTAATAACCTCCTTGTGGTGATGCGGGCTTAGCCCTCCCACAGTCTATTATATACCTAGTCATAAAGCATGTCCGTTTGAGCAGTACAAGTACTGCCTTGCTGTCACCTTAGCGAATGCCACGCGCCAGCTAAGTCTTCCTTATCCCTCGACGACATTGATTCCCATACTCCTTGCGGTACCTTCAATCATTCGCATCGCCGCTTCGATACTCGCTGCATTCAGGTCCTTCATCTTAATGTCCGCAATTTCACGCACTTTAGATTTAGGGACTGACGCAACTTTTTTACGATTCGGTTCTGACGAGCCTGAATTGATGTTAGCCGCCTTCTTAAGCAGCACAGCTGCTGGCGGAGTTTTTGTAATAAAGGTAAAGGAGCGATCCTCATAGACAGTTATCTCCACAGGGATAATAAGCCCTGCTTGATCCTTTGTGCGCTCATTGTACTCTTTGCAGAAGCCCATAATGTTAACTCCATGCTGACCAAGAGCTGGACCAACCGGAGGTGCCGGTGTAGCTTTCCCTGCCGTAATCGCCAATTTAACCAACCCAATTACTTTTTTCGCCATTTATTTTTACACCTCCTTGTTAGGATATCCTCATTATTAGTCAAGTTTTTGGACTTGTGAAAATTCCAGCTCAACCGGTGTCTCTCTACCAAACATCGACACTTCGACCCGCAGTTTACCTTTATCTGCAAGAATCTCTCGAACCACTCCAACAAAGTCCTTAAACGGTCCAGCCGTAACTTGAACACTCTGATTGATCTCAAAGTCAACCCGTGTGTGAACCTCATCCATTCCCATTTGCTGTAGTATCTTGACAACTTCGTCATCCAGCAAAGGAATCGGTTTCGTTCCAGTGCCAACAAACCCAGTAACACCAGGCGTATTACGCACAACATACCAAGAATCGTCAGTCATTTCCATTTCCACAAGAACATATCCCGGATACACCTTGCGTTTGGCAATCTTCTGTTTTCCGCCTTTGAACTCAATTTCGTCTTCCATAGGAACAAGTACGCGGAAAATCTTTTCTTCCATGTTCATGGATTCGACTCTTTTTTCGAGGTTCATTTTAACTTTGTTTTCATAGCCAGAATAAGTGTGTATAACATACCAGTTTTTCGCCATTTCTCAGGGGACCTCCTCAGGCATTGCCGCGGAAACTCGCAGATTATGGCACCAGCTTGGTCAAGACCCAACTTAAGCCACTATCAACAAACCACATCAGAATGGACACAATCGCCACCGCAAAAAACACAACCCCAGTGTAAGTAAGCAGTTGCCTGCGGCTCGGCCAATGAACTTTTTTTAACTCGCTCAAAACCCCTCGGAAATACTCCGACGCCTTATCTGCTTGTCGCTGAGTATTGGCTGGTTTCTTTAACGCGCCCATCAATTCACATCCTTACGCATCGATGCCATCGATACTGTAACAACGCCTCCTGGCGTTCAGTATAATCTAGTGCAAAAAAATTACTTAGTTTCCTTATGGAGAGTATGAGTCTTGCAATTCTTGCAATACTTTTGAACTTCCAAGCGATCAGGGTTATTTTTCTTATTTTTCATTGTAGCATAGTTACGGTGCTTGCAATCCGTACACGCTAAAATAATGCCAACACGCATTCACGAACACCTCCCAGACAACGGTAGGACGCTGTATTTTTTCCATTACTCGAAGTAGTTTATCATAAGTGAAATTTCCTGTCAAGGAAATAACTTATAATAAAAAAGACAGCTTCGCTGTCTGGTCAAACTTGGTTGCGGGAGCCGGATTTGAACCGACGACCTTCGGGTTATGAGCCCGACGAGCTACCGCTGCTCCATCCCGCGATGTAGATCAATTCAATTGACGCAAGTCATTAATTGCTCACGGCGACCTGAGCTTCAGGTGTAAGGATACAAATGGAGCCAACGAAGGGACTCGAACCCGCAACCTGCTGATTACAAATCAGCTGCTCTACCAATTGAGCTACGTTGGCATATTTACCAGCTACATCTCCGCGCCCTAGGCACTTGTAGAGTATACCACTTCTCTATTTGCTTTGCAAGTCTTTAATTCTTATGATAGCCTATGTAAAATTATCCATCTCTGCGTTCTAGGTAGCGTTCGAGTTTTCTCTTAACTCTCTGCAGTGCATTGTCGATCGATTTTACATGTCTTCTCAAATCAACAGCTATCTCTTGATACGATTTTCCTTCCAAATAGGACATCAATACTTTCCATTCCAATGAACTAAGGATCTCGCCCATTTTTTCCTCAATGTCATCAAATTCTTCTCGACTGATAATTAGTTCCTCTGGATCCGTAATACGAGTTCCCGAGATAACATCAAGTAGGGTCCGATCAGAATCCTCATCATAAATTGGCTTGTTAAGTGAGACATACGAATTCAAAGGAATATGTTTCTGTCGGGTTGCTGTTTTGATAGCAGTGATAATCTGGCGGGTGATACATAACTCAGCGAAGGCCCGAAAGGAAGAAAGTTTGTCCCCACGAAAGTCCCGTATGGCTTTATAGAGTCCTATCATGCCTTCTTGGATAATATCTTCACGATCTGCCCCAATAAGAAAATACGAACGCGCTTTGGCCCTAACAAAGTTTTTATATTTGTTAATTAAGAACTCTAGTGCTGTAGCGTCGCCTTCCTTGGCAAGCTCAACCACCTCCTCATCAACTACAACGTCGATGATCTCGCACTCTATTAGTTCAGGTTGGGCTTGAAGAGTCAAGTTGATCCCTCCTACAATGTCGTCATGAAGAAGACGCATCTCGCTCTTGTCCACGAGAACATTCTCATTATACTCGACCCTTAAGAAAAGCGTCAAGGCGAAGTTTTGGTTGTTCTGTCGCTATTAGCGAGATTCAAGGTAGAAAGTGAAGCTTTGTATGCAGCAAAATGCCTTTGGAAAAGTTCAGCCACACATTACCACAAAGTCCTTTGCAAATATTCCTTTGCATTAAGAAACTGCAATTAATCATTAATTAAGTGTTCAAACTTAATGAGAATTAGATCTTTGCCGTAGAACCTCATAAAGCATGATCGACCCAGCTACACTGGCATTTAATGATGTGACCTTTCCTCTCATCGGCAAGCTTACAATTTCATCGCAATTCTCACGCAATAGGCGACTGATACCTTTTCCCTCGCTGCCTATAACAATAACTCTAGGACCGGTGAGATCCGCTTCAAAGGCATCTTTCCCCCCCGCTTCTGCCCCAGTTACCCAACATCCTTTCTTTTTTAGTTCTTGCAGTGTCTGAACTAAATTGCTCACTCTCGCTACAGCCACATGTTCGACCGCCCCGGCCGATGTTTTGGCAACAGTACCCGTCAACGCTACACTGCGCCGTTTAGGGATAATCACTCCGTGGGCCCCCACAGCGTCTACGGTCCTTAACAAGGCCCCTAAATTATGAGGGTCTTCAATCTCATCCAGCATTAAGATAAACGGGTCCTCTCGCCGCTCCTCAGACACCGCCAAAAGATCGTCTATGCTTGCATACTCCCTTGCAGCAACATATGCGAGCAATCCCTGGTGACGTTCTCGATTCGTTAAACGATCAAGCGTCTGACGGTCTACAAATTGATAGGGGATTTGTCGTTCTTTTAATAACGAGACAATCTCTTGATTCCGTCCGCCTGGCCCCTCTGAGAGTAAAAGCGCTTTGTTAACGGGTTTTCCGCTTTTTAAAAGCTCTATCACGGGATTTTTCCCATAAACCATTTCTTCGTTCAAGTAGTTCACTTCTTCTTTCCTTCAAGGGTTTTTAATCGTCCACAACTATACGCACCCTGATGACAAACTCCTTGGGTCCTACAGGTCGGTCCAGCTTCACTAAAAAGATTAGGAGCTACCTCACGTACTAATCTCAACATCGTTTCCGCCATAGCGCGGATTTCCCACTGAGCCCTCGAACAAGTCCGGTGTTCAAAAAAATTCAACAATGAGCGTGCGTTAAACGTAGCCATTAAAGAGGTAGTGCAGGCATTGGGTAAAACATAGCGTGCATCCTCAGCAGGCACATAGTTTAAAAGCTCCTGATAGTCTTCCTGAAGACGAGCCATAACCGCTTCAAAACGGGCCAAAGCCTCGGGATTTCGGCCTATACTTAACGGAGTAACAAACTCAAATCCATTTTCTTTCACATAACGCTGAGAACGTTGTGAATAACTTGCAATCCGATGGCGCACGAGCTGATGGGATAAAGACCTCGAAACCCCATCAATGGAAAACTGAAAGCTAACATGTTCAAAGGGGGATAAGTGACCCATGTCGCGTAATTTGCGGACGAAATTGCCCATCATTTCGTCATCTAACTGTTCTAAAAGTTCTGGCACTGGATCCGATGAATAGCACAGACGGGCAGCCGCAGCCACAACTTTCTCCGGCTCCGGCGTGTACTGAACGAGAGACACACGCATTATAATTCCCTCCTCTCTAATCTTTAATCAACAATGTCCGCTTCTTTTGCCAATCCCTCGTGAAGCATCTCGTCAACCTGGTTAAACGCCCATTGCATACGGCTGATCTGTCCATTCAATTGCCAATAGCCCACCAAACTCTCAAACGCAGTGGCATGACGGTAAGTCACAACATCTACGTTCTTGGGATACCCTCCTTTGGCATTTCGCCCACGCAAAACAACCTGTTGCTCAACCTCGTCTAAATCCGGCAAAAGGGCGTGTAAAATGCGGGCTTGAGTAGCCGCACGAACATAACTTATAGCTTGTTTATGAAGTTCCTTGACCTTTTCGTGCCCTAACTCTAGCAAATGTGTCCGAACCCAAAGTTCATAGACGGCATCTCCCAAATAAGCCAGGGTTAAGGCATTCATTTCCTGCCAATTACGCATGCGTTCTCCCTCTCGACTACCCAAATTACTCTCTTAAAGAGTAAATGTCTTAAAATTTAATGTTTCTTTAAATTCACCATTTATTAACTATTACTTGAATTATCGCTTCTTAAAATTACTACTTTTAATTACGACTTCTTGATTTGCCATCGTGCACCTTGCGGGGTATCCTCAATGATGACTCCTTTTTCTTTCAGCGCATCTCGAATAAAATCTGCCATCTCCCAATCCTTCTTCAAGCGGGCACGAGAACGAACCTGCAGAACAACCTCCATAACCTGGGAAAGAATCTCCTCGTTTTCAACCTGAACTTGAGCCGGATGCAGAAGATCAAAGCCGAGTACCTCTCCAAGTTCTACCAAGGTTTTTTGAGCCTTCGCCAACCCTTCGGAAGGGCGCGGACTCTCTTGGACAAACCCGTTAATCGTTTTGGCTAATTCGAAAAGCGCCGCATAAGCCAAGGCCGAATTGAAATCATCGTCCATAGCCTTCTCAAAGGCTTCCCGCGCTTGCTTAGCAGCATTAAAAAGTTCAGTTTCAATGCTATGGTTATTTAACGACCCCTCTCTTTGCAGAGCCTCTTGGGCTAAACGGACA
>JAUZPJ010000020.1 GCA_030706025.1 Bacillota bacterium
GTCACGCTACATGTTAAAAGATCACCCCGAACGAGTTAAGATCGTGACGCAAGTTTTGACAGAGGGATTTTTTTCTCATGGCTATCCGATTAATCGAGTTGAAGCCCAAGAATTAGGGCTTAAGGTGACTAAAGCTGAGGGCGAATTATGGGAGGTAGTTTGGGCATTATATCTTAGTTATGAAGAGCTCTTCGCACAAAAAGAGGAAGACTGAGCAGTTATTATAAATCGTATTATTTTTAATCGCTGCTAAAGACTCGCTTAAGGGGGGTCTTTTTCTGGTTTTTAGCGAAAGGTTTCCAGAAAAAAATATATTGCTTGTTAACGCTTAATATTGTAGGATAAGTTTGTGTTTGATTTACTTTATGAGCGTGTTTAGTGTACAATAGAGATTAGATAGCATATGGAGGTGGACATTTGTGCTCACAACGTTTGGTTTTTTAACACCGATGACAGCAGGGATTCTTTTGATTATTGCCTTGGTGATTTTTGGACCTGGTAAGCTGCCCGAGTTAGGGAAATCCCTAGGTAAAGGGATTAGAGAGTTTAAAGCCGCCAGTGAAGGAGAACCTGAAAAAGTAGAGGCTAAGGCTGTAAAAATAGAAAAGGATAAGGTTGAATAATAATTATAAAGACGGGGCTTTTTAAGGCCTCGTCTTTTTATTGAAAAGATTTCTATTGCAAGGGTTTGAACTTATCCTTTGCTTTTTGAACTTCTTGGGCTGGGGCATCGCTAACAGGATACCAACCTTTTTGGTTCATCATATTATAAAGGTTTTCGTGAATACTATGTTCTTCGTTTAATATGTCCTTAAGGTTTTGTCTTAGATTTGCACAAGTTGATTCAGTAATAAAGGTGTTGACTGTAGAAGTACAATGTTTTTCAGTTGTCAATAAGTCTGTCAATATTTCTTGCTCTGTCAACGTTCCTTGCATGTTATTCAACCTAAATCTCCACCTTTCTATTCTTATTGATGTGAATTAAGATAATTGAGTAAGGAATCATAGTGCTTACGGTGTAACTGAGAAATTGAAGAAAGCTGGGAACTGATTGCTTGGTCTTGAACCGATTGAGCGGCCTGTGCGAACTTATGGACAAGTAAAGCTTCCGCTCCAAGTTGATCATTTAAGATCGCCAAGTTTCTTGCAGTTAGTTCAGGCGTAGTAGTATTCATAATCATTCTCCTCTCCGCAATTTAGTGCATACATAGAGTGCCACAGTGTGCTATGAAGTATTCTGTTAAATTGCGGAAGATAAGAAGGATTTAGGACATAATGCTGTTGAGTTAGTCCATGAGTGGGTATAATAGAATTAGTCTATTGAAGGAGGAACAATTTATGAATTCCTTATTTGTTCCACCCATGAATTCCACTCGGCTTATCTATCTATATGTATCGGAAGTTTTTCCGATTCTTAAACAATAACTAAACCGATGGAAACGTCTGGCCGCGCAGATTCCCGATGTCCGCTTAAGCCAGCAGGCTACAGAGAGTATTCGAACAAAGGCTTTTCACTGTCAGGGCGGAAGTATTTATGCCCTTTATCCAGGTGTAAAAAGGGACGTAACACTTCGGTTTATTGTTGCTTATCAAACTATGAGTGATTATCTAGATAATTTAGTTGATAGCCTAGAAGTTCAGGATGAAATGGCTTTTACACAGTTGCACCTAGCAATGCAAGAGGCTTTAAACCCTCAGATTTCCCCTTCGGATTATTATTTATATTATCCCTATCGAGAAGATGGGGGGTATCTTAAGCGATTAGTCACAATGTGCCAAGATAGCCTTACTAATTTACCTTCATATAACATTGTTCAGGAAGAAGCGATAAAGTTAGCTAGACTTTATTCCTCGTTACAAACTTACAAACATTTGACGCTGAATGAACGTGAATTGAAGATGTCTAATTGGATTAATTCTCATTTAAAAAACTATCCGGAGATAACAGAATGGGAATTTGCGGCTGCGACGGGATCTACGTTAGGAATTTTTTGTCTTTATGCCATTGCGTTTGATCCCAAAATGGTGATAGAAAAAGCGCAAAGTATTAGGGAAGCCTACTTTCCCTGGATTTGTGGTTTACATATTTTACTGGATTATTTTATTGATCTAAGGGAAGATAAGGAGACAAATCAGCTCAATTTTGTATCATACTATGAATCAATAGAAATGATTGGAGAACGGTTGCATATTTTTGTGGAAAATTCCTTAAAGAAGGCGGGGCAACTTGGTTATCCTAAGTTTCATCGAGCGGTTGTCCAGGGACTTCTCGCCATGTATCTATCAGATGAAAAGAGTATGGACTCCCAAATTCGATCTGTTACTCAGCAATTATTAACTGGTAGTGGATGGGGAGTCAAGTTACTTTACTGGATATGTTGCCAATTGCGCAAAAGAAAGTCCTTGTAAGGACTTTCTTTTATGCTGTACGCTGCAAGATTGAATCAGCCAATCCCAAAAGGGCTGATTTATAGGGGCTAGAAGGGATTTTATCCAAGCATGCTTTGGCATTATCGATACATTTAGAGGCTGTTGCGTACGCCTGCTCTATGCATCCCGAACTAATTAATGCTTCTCTGAGACTCTGACTTCCTAGAAGAGTCATTTTTCGTGTTTTTAAGATTTCTCGCAGCCAGTTTCCATAAATGGGGTTATCTAAGAGATAAAGTATCGGCAAGGTGATGTTACCATTTAGAAGGTCTACACCAACAGGTTTACCTAGAGAATCCTCGTCTCCACTAATGTCGAGGATGTCGTCCGTGATCTGATAAGCGTAACCGATGTTGAGTCCGTACTCCCGCATTAAGGCAGTTACATCAGAATTAGCTCCAGCTAGAATACTACCTGATTGACAGCAGGCAGCAAGAAGAATCCCTGTTTTCTTGGAGATTCGGCTAAAATAATGTTGCCTGTCTAATGAACTCGCAAATTGCTGATCTGCTTGATTCACTTCTCCTTCGCACATGGCTTGGATAGCTTCTACAAGGTACTTCATACTGGGTAGCAATTGTTGTGTCGAGAGAATGTTAAATGCTTCAGCAAATAGGTAGTCTCCGGTCAATATCGCAGCATGATTGCCGTATAAGGCACTCACTGTTGGCTTGCCACGCCGAGTAGTTGACTCGTCAATAACATCGTCGTGAATGAGTGATGCCATATGAATGAGTTCTGTTGCAACGGCTGCCTTAATCATTAAAGGATTCAAAGGTGCAAAACACATACCACTATAAAGAGTGAGAAGTGGCCGAATTCTTTTTCCACCTGCTTGCAACAAACTAACACACGTTTGTTGGATGAGGCTGTCTGCTTTATTGAACACTAATTGTAATTGATCTTCAACAAATAGCAGTTCCGGAAATTGTAGCCTTGGAATTGTCATGCCCGTGATGTTAGGTTTTTGTATGCTCATAGAATTAGCCTCTGCCCCTCTATATAATATAAAAAATGCTGTTTATATTATGTCTTAAAGATATTAATAGGATACCTATTCAGAGAATATTTCCCAAGCAATTGGATGAAAGAGAGTAGGAATTTTACGATCGGGAAATCTAAACGTGTTTGAACAAACGATGTTCAAATAAAAAGGTAAATCCTAACATATGATGCAAGGGGGCACATGAAATGGGTAACGAAAACGATAAAGAACATGCTTCACAATTGAATAGACAGCCTTGGGAGCCTGCAGGCGTTGTGAGTGTTGTTAACGATGATCAAACTCCTAAGTACGGAAAAAATAGTCCAAAGAATGCTAAAGGTGGAATGCTTACCTTAGAGGTTGAAGAGGTATTCCATAATAAGGGGATTATGGAAGGAACACAAAAAGGTTAATTGGGTCAACAAAAAGCCGGCGCCTCTTAATGAAGCAGCCGGCCCTTTTCTATTAATCAAGTATATATCGTAAGTTTTAACAGGAAGGGTACTATTACTATTTCTTTGGTATACTACAAAGCGAGGTGTGCGTATTTATGCCCCAAACTAGCATTTGGAAGGAACTTATTAAACCAACAATAATTGCCTTTATCCTCGCGTGCAGTATTCCGGCCGGGATTGCAAGTGCCTATTACCTATATAATAGGTTTTTTTAATCGGGCATTTTGATAGGCTTTTTATTCAAGCTGAATAAAGCAACTATAAGCAGGACTAAGAGAATTGTTAGTACTCCACTTAGAAGAAAGGCTGTATTAACCCCGTATCGATCAGTAATTTCTCCAGCAAATAAATTTCCTAGCGGTGTTGCTCCTGCAAAGACTAAAGAATAGACGCTCATGACTCTCCCTCTAAACTCATCTTTGGCAGTAATCTGGAGGGTTGAATTAGCAGTTGTACTAAACCAGATATTGAATATTCCCGTGATGACAAGTAAAATTGCAGTATAATAATATAGGCTTGAGAAGCTTACTAATATAAGCATTATGGATATCATCATAGCACTACTCACGAGTACTTTGATTTTAGGACCAGATTTACTTTTGATGGAGACCATTAATGCACCTAATAAGGAACCTAATCCTAAGGCAGACATGAGTAGTCCATAAACTTTTTCACCTTGATGAAGTACGTTTTTACTAAAAACGGGGATTAAGACATTATAGTTAAATACAAAGACTCCAATTATTAAAACCATCAAAATCGTCTGCAGTAACATGGATTCGCTCGCTATATATTTTAGACCATCTTGTATTTCTCTAAAAACCTTATTGGAAGCTTTTGTTCTTACATAGGGATTTACTCTGATTTTAAATAGGCTCATCAGGACTGCCAAAAAACTTAATCCATTTAGGAAAAAACACCAGCCGGCGCCAAAAGAGGCCATGACTAAGGCACCAATAGCTGGACCTATTATTCTTGCTAAATTAAAGGTGGCAGAGTTTAAGGCAATCGCATTCATTAGGTCTTTTTTGCCCGCCATTTCTATAGTAAAAGCTTGCCTCGTGGGCATATCTATTGTGTTTGTCAGGCCTAAGATAAAGGCTAAAATGAGAACATAGACGTACCTGACTGTTTGAGTAAAGACAAGTGCGGCTAAGGAAAAAGCTAATATCATTGAAACGAATTGAGTGATCAATAGAATTTGTTTCTTTGGATACTTATCGATAACAACACCTGCAAATAGGGAAAAGACCGTGAGCGGTAAAAATTGAACTGCGCCTAATAAACCTACGAGCAGTGGAGAACCAGTTAAAGAAAAGACAAGCCAAGTTTGCCCAATATTTTGCATCCAAGTACCTATTAATGAAACGCATTGGCCTAGCCAATAAATCCGAAAATTTGAATGAGTTAAAGCGGGAAAACTACGTCTAAGAATTGTTTCAGGATACTCAAATAGTTTCATTAAATAACACCTTTTTTCGTATAAGGAAATTTCCGATTTTGTCATAATAAATTATATCATATTATAAACAGTACAAGATATGACAGTTCTAACTTGCCAAGCGCCTCTTCCATGGACATTATTTTCCTGCTAAACTATAAGAGGTTAAAAAAGAAGGTAAGGATTGAAAAAAGAATGAATGTAATGATTTTCACGAGTAGCCCAAATACTGATGGGCTCACAGCCGCCTGCGGGAGCGCAGCACGAACGGGCGCGGAAGAAGTCGGTGCACATGTGGTAATGGTGAACTTAAATAAGCATCATATTGGTCAATGTAAAGCATGCGGAAACGGCTGGGGGCCCTGCAGAAACGAACATGAGTGTCAGGTAAATGACGATTTCCAAGGGTTACATACATCGATGGATGAAATGGATGCCTACATTCTAATAACACCAGTCTATTGGGGCGATATGAGTGAATCTGCAAAAGCCTTTTATGATCGTCTGCGCCGGTGTGAAGCATTAAAAAAGGGTAAAAATATATTTGTGGGAAAACCTGTCATAGCCATCGCGGCGGCTGGCGGTAGTGGTAATGGATTAACAACTTGTCTAAGTACTATGGAACGATTCCTTACTCATGTCAAAGCGGAAAAATTTGATTTAATAGGGGTAACTCAAAAGAATAAAGTATATAAACTTAGTACGATATTAAATGCCGCAAAAGAAATGGTTACGGTATCACAGTATAAGGGCGAATAATAAGTAAGCGGAAAAGCTAGCAGCAGGCAAAAAGCCAGTTTGCTAGCTTTTTGCTTGTGATTTGTTATACAAAAAAACGATTACGCCCAAATTGCTTGACTATATTCAAAGTTCTATTCTTCAATTATAATGATAAAAATACTCAGTCCGAAGGGTTTAGAGAGTCCGTAAAGATTTTTTTGGGGAGGTAGCCGTATGAAGGGTTTAGTGGCAGGACTCGTTAAATTTAGAATGCACGATTATGAAGAACATAAGAACCTATTTTGTAGATTAAAAAGACGTCAGGAACCTCATACACTGTTCATAGGGTGTTCTGACTCACGTGTAGTACCAGAATTAATAACTAAATCTCTGCCGGGGGAATTGTTCGTAGTTAGAAATATTGCCAATATTGTTCCCAAATACAAAGAACCTCACGAGCATGATACTTCTGCAACTAGTGCAGCTATTGAGTACGCCATAAAGGTCTTAAAAGTAAAGAATATTGTTATTTGCGGACATTCCAATTGTGGCGGTTGCCACTCAATTTATTTACCGGATGAGATTCTCAACACAATGCCCGCCACTAAAAAATGGTTAGAATTGGCTGAGAACGTAAAAACAAGAGTATTGGAACAGTTGCCCCAACAAGACGATTTGGAAATGCGAGAATGGCTGACAGAGCAAGTTAATATTGTGGAACAGTTTAGACATTTATTAACGTATCCTTTTATTCTTGAAAAGTATAATAATAACGAGATTAATATAATTGGCATGTATTTTACGATTGAAACAGGAGAGGTTTTCATTTATGATTCTGCGAAAGGTGCATTTGAACTAGCAAACTAAAGTAAGTACGATCAATATGAGTTTTGAACAAGAAGGCCACTCCCTAGGGAGTGGCCTTCTTATACTCTGGGTCTTAATTTTTTTTCTTAAAATATTCATCCACGGCACAAGATTGCATTTCCTGCCAAGTTTTAAAGTTTGTTTTGCTATTTATAAAATTATCGAATTCAGTGTTAAGAATATTATTGAAGTCCGCCAAACTATTGACATTATATTTTCCGGCATCGAGTAACTCTTTAAAATTTGGAAATTGGGTATGAGCAGTCATGAAGGACGACGTAAACAAATCATTAAAGCTTACCATACCGCTGAATTTTCGCTCGCTCTTTTCAATCTCCGCAGTCACTCTTTCCAAATCAGTTTTTTTCTTATTCTTATCCATAGTATTCACCTCCCTTCGAGTTCAAATCTTAAAGTATTCCATTAACGTTTTTAGATCGTTAGCCAAGTCATTTAAACTTTCGGCCGATGCAAATAATTCTTCGACAGATGCATTTTGTTCTTCAGCAGCCGCAGCAGTAGTCTGTGTGCCAGCTGAAGTGGATGCGGCTTGATTTACTACATTTTTCATACCATCCATAATTTGTTTTCCGTCTTGTTGGGCTCTCTGAACTGTAGTTTCAATGCCTTGTGCTAATTTAGCGCTTACTTCCACTGAATCTAGGATAACAGAAAATTGAGCAGAAATCTCTTTTAGGTAAGTACTTCCTTGATTTACACTTTCTACACTTGTCGTCATTCCACGGTGGGCACTCCGAGAAGCCTGTTGCATTTCTTGAACTCTTTCGTCAATAACGACTAGACTCGTTTGTACCTGTTCGGCTAGTTTTCGCACTTCTTCCGCTACAACAGCAAATCCTCGCCCATTCTCACCAGCACGCGCGGCTTCAATTGCGGCATTTAATGCTAAGAGATTAGTCTGTTGGGCAATGCTGTCGATTATTTGAACCGTTTTAGCAATCTCTTCCGATTTCTCATCAACGTTTCCTATTATCTGACTGAGACTATTGACCTGACTTTCGATTTCATTCATCTGTGTCACCACTTGTTCAAGGGACTGATTCCCTTGACGGGAAAGCTCGGCGGAACGCTTGGAGGCAAGGTTTACATTTTCAGCATCATGCTCTGTTTGGTTCAGCACATCGATTACTTGACTCATTCGTTCATGATTTTCTATCATGACTTGGGATTGCATTTCAGCGCTCGTAGCAATCGTGGTTGCAGAGGTTGCGACTTGTTCTGCGACCTGTGTCGATTGCTCAGCCCCTAAACGCATTTCCTGAGCAGTTTGGGCTAATCGATTTGCCATCGTAACAACGTTTGCGATCGTGCCTCGTAAAGAGGTCCCCATCTCGCCAAATGCAAGTTGCAGTTCTTTTCCTTCACGGTTCCAAGGTTTCCATGGAGCCTTTTTCTTGCGAGCAATATCCCCGGCTGCAATTTCATTAGCATTAAGTATTAAGTGTTGCATCATGTTGCTTAGGGCACGCCCTAAAAACCAGCCAATGAAGATGCTCACCAAGACATCAGCCACGACAAAAATAACAGAAACGAGTGTGGCCTTCTTAAATATTTGATTCGTAGTTACTGTACTATGTATGGTCACGATTTCCATCTTAGAGTCAACAATCTTTTGCAAACTATCCCTAGCTAATTGATTTTTGGATGCTGCATCTCCGTACATATTGGTTTTGGCGTCATCAATTCGATCCTCTTCCGCGTTGAAAATCGTAACCTGAGCAGAAACAACATAATCGCCCCAGGCAGATTTAAATTTTTTCCAAGCGGTTTCTTCGTCACCCGTTTTTGAAATCATTTCGTACTTAGCAATATGTTCTACCATAGCTACTTTTTTTTGATCAACAATTTTTAAGAACTTGTCACGTTCTTCAGGAGAACGTGCACTGACTGCTAAGATAACGTTTGAACGATACAGCTGGGCGTCTATATTCATCTCTGATAATAAGTTTAGAGGAATCACATCTTGTTGGTAAACCATCTTTGATGTGTCGTTCATTTGATACATACCATAAATTCCAATGGCCCCAACAATTCCCGCCGCTAATGCAATGAATAACATTAGTGCAGTTACATGGAAGCTAAGTTTCCGATTGTGCAACTTCAAAACGTTTCCCCCTGTCAACCTCAAGATTAATTTAAAATTGTGTCTAAAAGTGTATCATTCAACATCAAAACAGAAAATCCTGTATACTTTTATTTATATTTGTAAATTTATGAACTTAAGAGTTTAGATGTTGAAAATCGTCTCTCTGTCTGCAAATTTAGGTATAATGAGTAGAGGGGGGGTCTTGTCGCAATTTAAACAGTTTAACGTCCTTGTGATAGACTTATGCTTGTCATTACTTTAAAGTAGGTCTAAAATTGCTTTTAGACCAGCAATAAATTATGAATGTTAATTTAGTCCTGTGAAATAATAAACACGCAGACGAGTTTGGTGAGGTGAATAAAATGCCACTACCTGAGAATAACCTATTATTTGGATTTGCACCAAGATTGACCATAGAACAGCGCGAATATGTTGACGCCATCTTTGATTATCAATTAGTCATGGTTAATGCCAGTGCCGGAACTGGTAAAACGACATTGGCAGTTGCATGCGCTAAGATTTTCAAGAAGCCGCTCACGTACATCTTTAATCCGGTACAAGAGTCAAGTATGGGATATAGACCGGGAACTCAATCGGAGAAAGAAAGTATATATCACCAACCTCTGATAGATGCTCTATTAGAAATCAACGAGAACCCTACACAATGTATTTATAATGAAGATGTGCTAGCAAATGAGGCAATTCGCAAAAAAGTTAGTATAAAAAGAGTTATGGACAGTATTTGGTGTTATCCTACAAGCCCAATATTCCTACGGGGAACTAATTTTAAAGAAATGACGATAATAATTGACGAATGTCAGAATTTTACAGTTCCTGAGTTGCGTAAAATATTTACTCGAGTTCATGACTCATGTAAGGTCATCTGCATTGGACACTCAGGACAAATTGACATTCCTGTTGCTAAAAGCGGTTTTGTCCCGTATATGGAACATTTTAAGGATCAACCCTATTGTAAAATTCTCACCCTAACAAAGAATTTCCGGGGAGAGTTGGCCAATTGGGCAGATTCAATCCGAAACTCTTGAAGATTTTGACCCGGTGGGGGATGTATCCCCCACCGGTAATCGAAAATACCTATAAGGGTGATAATCTTAGAATAAATAAAAAGAACGCTATTCAGCGTCCTTTTTAAATGTTTCCCCATTATCCCAAAACGAGCCTCCTGGCTTAAAGGCATCATTGCTAAGTGCTTCCATTTCCCCTTCTCTCAGTGCGTTATCGAAGAATTTCTCAAGAGTAATTCCTAATCTGGTACAAACATAATCAAGACGTTTTCGTTCATCATCTGAAACGGGGATTACGAGATATTGTGTTTTCAAACTATATCACCTCTTATTATACTAATCATTCGATAGAGAATACTGAAACCCTGCAAAGAGAAAAAGAAATACGCGCAAATTATTTTCTATACCTCAGCATACACGTGAAATTAGGTTCACAAACTATAATTGTTTTCTAATCGGTTTAGGGTAAGTAGACTAATGCTAAAGCATCGAATATAGGTTATAATCATTAATAAGATACTGAACATGCTGCACGCTTGGGTGCAAATGCCGTGGTAGGTATTGATTTGGATTATGAAGTAGTTGGACAAAGCGGCAGTATGTTAATGGTTAGCGCTTCGGGCACAGCAGTGCTTGTTGAGTGAGATAACAGGATTATTGTAGTCAATGTATGAAATATTGAATACGATATATGCCTGTTCGCTTGTAGTGAGCAGGCATTTAATATAATAAAGGGGAAATAAAATATGTTAACATTAACATTAAAAATTGAATTTGTAAAATTTCTAAGGGAAAAGTTCTTGGGTAAGGACTTAAAACGCATAGAGTTTTTTAATGTGGTAGAATGTTCGAAAGAGTTTGGAGTTGTTGGGGATATTGACGTCGCAGATGACAAAGTTTCAGTATGGAGTGTTGACTCAGACGTATTTTGGATTAATCTAAACGATATTGTAAACGTTAACTATGAACCGCGTGAAGAAGATGTATGCCTGGAGATTGAAGCTAAGAACAATGTCAAAGTGCAATTTAGTGTAGAATGAAAAACAAAAATAATGTTGACAAAACATATACCATCCCATATAATAAATGATGTTACGCGGTCGTGGCGGAACTGGCAGACGCGCTAGATTCAGGTTCTAGTGCTCGCAAGGGCATGGAGGTTCAAGTCCTCTCGACCGCACCAATACTGGATTTACGGCAGTTATTTGAAAAAATAGCTGTCTTTTTATTTTTGGAGAACCTGAAAGTCTTAGATCATGAAGGGGTTAAGCCGATTCCATCCCATGAAGAGTAGTATAAACCCTGTAAGCAATATACGCCACAAAGCTTAAACTCATTATAATAAGAACGATTATTATCAGACATCCGAAGAGAGTTGTTGGATTATCCTCAGCCTCTTCTATCGATGCATCTTCGCTTGTTTTACGCATTTCATCGTATAGTTTACGTTGTTGGGGATCCTTTAATAGTTCATATGCTTCGACAATCTCGACAAATTTCTCATAGGCATCATTTCTTGAACATACATCTGGATGCCAAATCTTCATAAGAGTTCTAAATGCAATCTTAATTTCGTCAATCGTTGCATTTTGATCGACTCCAAGTATTGAATAATAATCTTTCACTTCGGCACCTCCAACATCAATGTGACATGCAAAAATACTAATATCGATACACCACGACCTACCCATTAATTTCTTTTTCAGTATTTCCTTAAGGTTATGGTTATAGTAATAAAATAATTTTCAGAGGTGGAACTATGACCATAGTTAGAATTATTAAAAAAGTCTTAAATTTTCTAAAGCAACGACGGAAACAATTAATAAAAGCTAGCATGTGGTTGTTAGTGGTCTATTTCTTGTTTTTCTGCCCTGTAACAAGGCCGACATGGGAAGGCTTAATCAACCTCCTCAGTAATCGCAATCCTCCAACTTGGTTGGTGCCTTCGCTGCCTGGCGAAAAAACTGATGTACCACAGACTAAGATTTATAAAAGGCAAAAGCTAGCCCAGTTTAAGATAAAAGTAAGTATAGTAAATCAAGATATCAAACGCTTTGTAGGGATAAAAACAGAGAACCCAGCGTACCAAGTTCAAGGAAATGCAACGCCTTGGGAAAATCTCAAGCTTGATGTGGCGGCTGCAGGGAATACTTTTGTAGAGTTCTGGGGCATTACCATTGTTACCTACCAGGGCCAGACTATTATTGTGGGTGAAAGTTCCCAACCCATTAATCTCAACGATAGAGTGTTGCGTTGGCAAAAGGAAATTGAAGTGTCCGCTAAGAAGTATACGATTGAGCCTGCTTTAATTGCAGCGATAATTGAACAAGAATCCGGCGGAGATCCGAACTCAGTTAGCCCTGTTGGGGCATTAGGTTTAATGCAGTTGATGCCTTCTACAGCCAAATTTCTGAATATAAACCCCTATGATCCTGCTCAAAATATTGACGGGGGAGCTCATTACTTACAAATGCAACTGAAAGAATTTGGAAATCTCCCGGAAGCGCTTGCGGCTTATAATGCTGGCCCGGGAAATGTGGAGAACCATAATTGGTCCAAGATCCCTGAAACTTTAAACTACGTTCAGAGAGTACCCAGCCTCATCAGTAAATATGAACGGATTTGGAATGAAAACCTCCAGAAAAATCCGGATCGGAAGAATACGAAATAAAAGCGCCCTTCTCAGGTCAACAATACTTGCATTTCCATTAATCAACTAATGAACCAATTTGACAAATAAGTTATGATTCTTGATGAACCTTGTTCCAATTTTGACCACCTTTTAAACGGTTTTGCCTGTCTATAAAGGATTGTTCAAAGAAACATTTAGTTCAGGGAGTTGTTAACTTTGAAAAACCGTAATCGCCTCTTTATGGCTCTGTTAATGGTTCTCGTGTTGCAAATTTCAGGGTGTGCCCTTCCCTCCCATTCCGGGGTAACTCAAGCGACATCAGACCAGGGTAACAATGAAAATGCTTACCAACGGTTGGTAAATGAAATCAAGACAACGGATTGGAAAAAGGCGGAGCCAAAGGATTGGGAGAACGTCGAAAATTTAATAAACCAACTAAAGAGTTATAAGTATACACCTGTGCTCGCCCGTTACATTTATTACCTTAAATATTTAAAAGAAGACCATATTGACCAGGCCATTGGGGTAGCTAACAATATACCGGATGACTACTTTGGTGATTTACGAGACGAGATAATGAATGTGAAAACAGAAGCCAAGACTCTCGCTAAAAGCCAAGATATGAAATACTACACGGAACTTATCCGTAAAGGGGATTATGAAACTTTAAGGAAGAAAACAGTCGAAAAGGTTTCTCTAGATGCAGATTATAATGCTATATACAATTTCCTTAGCGCCATAGATTATCAAAAAAAACATGATCGTTCAGCCATGATAGTTAGTCTCTCTCATATTTCGATGCCTTATAATGGCCTACTGTCAGAAGAGATCACAAAAATGGTAAATCAAAATGCAGCCGAAATCCTGTATATGCGCAACCTTTTGAGTGGAAAAACCTTGGATGGTAAACCAAAACCAATTATTGGAATGACGACAACTGAAGTATTAGATTCTTCATGGGGGGCACCGGAAGAAGTCATTAGTACTATGACTTCAGATGGAAAACAGGAACAGTGGGAATATTCTGCTGGTAGGGTAATTTTTATTGATAATGGATATGCAACGGCTATCCAGTATTAGAAGAGCTATATTCGGGTTCTAGTGATTGATAAAGCGATAGGGAAATTAATAAGATAAGTATGTTTTTTAGTAACATGGTTAAAGTAACTTAAGGTTAAAGCAACAACGGGGTTCATAGGCAAGGAGGTTTAGGCGATGGATAAAATACAAAAAATAATCGAGACTCAGGAGAAAAATGAAGAAAATAAAAAACATCAAGGTAAAGGAAATCCTGATAGAAAGTTACCCAATAAACAACACAGTACGAATAAATAACGACCATGAAACCATGATTTAAATCATGGTCTTCTTATTTTCGAAACACCATACCTTCCGGCATCGTGCATTTTTTAATTCATTCCAATGGTAAATTGTAAAGTATTATTCAAAGCGAATACCTGCCAATTGCCGATCTTTCAGTTATTTTACAGTGATTAATCCAATGTTGTTATATGTTAGGGGTATTTTCGGATTAAATTATCTATGATACAATTACAACATTATGCGATTAGACACAGAGACGACCCCTGCTTGAATTATGCAAGGGGTCTTTCGTATGGGCTAGGGAAATTGAGGGGGAAGCTTATGATTGCAAAAAAGGATTATCTAGAATTCGCAATTTGGGGTGTTGTTTTCGTCTGGGGACTAAATTACGTTGTCGGTAAATGGGGGATGGCAGGTTTTGACCCCTTGTCATTTAACGTGATTCGCTTTGTGGGGGCAACTCCGCTGCTTTTCCTTTTACTTTATGCTATAGAAAAGAACATTCGCGTAAAATTGAAAGATTGCTGGGAATTGGCCCTAATCGGTTTAGTTGGGGTTGCTGTTTATCAGACATTGTTTATGGCAGCTGTAAAATATGCCACGGCGACTAATGCTTCATTGATGCTGGCAGTATCGCCGGTTTTTACAGCAATTTTTGCCTGGTCTTCGGGACAGGAGCGTCTAGGTTTTCAGGGGCGGAACGGAAGTGCCTTATCTATATTAGGGGTTGTATTTGTTTTGTTATTTGGAACCAATAAACTGGCAATAGGCTTGGATGTGCTTCGTGGAGATCTTATCGCTCTTTTAGCATCGGGCATTTGGGGGTTATATCCTGTACTTGCTAAACGGATGCTCAGCAAGTACTCGGCCCTTAAGACCATCACTTACTCGTCCTTATTTGGTACAATATTTCTTCTAGCTGTCGGATTAAACGGGGTTTTAAGACTATCTTGGTCAGAGATACCCTTTTCTGCATGGGGTTCTGAGTTATTTTCTGTCGTTTTGGTTACGGCTTATGGTCTAGTGGTTTGGTATCATGCGATTAGTCGTATAGGAGCGAACCGTGTTATGGCATATATGTACGCAGTTCCAGCTGTTGCAGTTATTGCCGCATCGATAATATTAAAGGAAGAGATTCATTTTATGCAAATTATTGGCGCTATGGTCATCTTTTGGGGGATTAGCATGATCCGAAACGATAAATTATCACAAGTTGAGTCCAAATAGATTGGGGGTGCCTGAATTGCTGAGTATAGGTTTAAAAATCTTTATTGTCGTATATATCTTATGGAATAGTTTCGTTTTTGTTCTGGTGGGAAGTGATAAGCGTCGAGCCAAGACACATCGCTGGAGGATACCCGAAGCAAGATTACTTTTGATGGGAGCGAGCTTAGGCGGGGTAGGCCTTTATGCCGGTATGCGGTTTTTTCATCATAAGACTGCTCATGCAAAATTTACATTCGGTGTCCCCATACTCATTTTGATCAATCTTTTCATGATGGGATATTTGTATTCGTTGTTAAGATAGAAAGGCTGTTTCGAATATCAACGAACTTTATGGAAATATTAGCTTATGGGGGTAACATAAATGGTTGAACTCATGGCCGTAAAAGATTATGCACAACAGATTGCTGAAGCAATAGCTACCGTCGTGAAAATCGATATAGAGATAGCCGATCATAATCTGATACGCATTGCGGGAACGGGAAAATATCACAAGGGAGTCGGCCATTCTATGGACCGTCAAGGGTACGTGTATCAAGAAGTATTGCGGACAGGACATCAGTTCGTCATTGAAACACCAGGACATCATCCGCTGTGCTCACCCTGTAAAGCTCGGGGAAATTGTTCTGAGAAATATGAAGTTGTTTCGCCGATAAATGTAGATGGTAAGGCAGTGGGAGCGATTGGACTTATTTGTTTTACTGATGCACAAGTGAAGCTTATTGAGGAAAATCAACATTCCTATCTCATATTCATTACCAAAATGGCAGAAACGATTGCCCTAAAACTTAAGGAACAAGAGTTTCTAACGGGATTAGTTTCGGCAAATCATTATCTAAATTCGATTATCGACTGCCTGGATGAGGGACTGCTTACGACGGATCTTAATGGAAATATCCTTCACTTTAACCAAGCGTCTAGACGTTTGTTTAGTTCTAATCCGTTAACAACGCATAGTCATCTTAGCTCTTTATTTAGTGAACAAATTGCAGAGGACATTCTTACAGTTGGAAAAAATAAGGAAGAAGTTATTGAGCGTGAGGTACATGTCGAAACTAAAAAAAATAGGGTGCAGATGGTCTTGCGTGCCTTGCCCATTGATAGTGAAGAAGGGGTAAGGAGTATTGCTGTGATCCTTCGACCGTTTGATGAAATCAATCGTATCGTCAATCGCCTTACCCTTCAAGATGCAGGTTACACGATTAAGGATATATTGGGTAACAGTGAAACCATGAGTCAAATTCGTGAACAAGCAAAAACTGTTGCTGCTAGCAAATCAACCGTTTTAATTCGGGGGGAAAGTGGGACGGGTAAGGAAATGTTGGCTAGGTCTATTCATAATCTTAGCCCTAGACAAGCAGGTATGTTTATCGCGATTAATTGCACTGCTATACCTGAAACACTGCTGGAAAGTGAATTATTTGGTTACGAAGATGGTGCATTTACGGGCGCACGCAAAGGGGGCAAAATAGGAAAGATTGAATTGGCCAACAAGGGTACTCTTTTTCTCGATGAGATTGGTGATATGCCGTTGTTTTTACAGGCCAAAATTTTGAGAGTACTTCAAGAACGCCAAATAGAGCGGATTGGAGGAATAAATTCTGTTCCAGTTGATGTTCGAGTGATTGCGGCAACGCACAGAAACCTTGAACAAATGATGGTAAAGGGTGAATTCCGAGAAGATCTATATTATCGAATTAATGTTATCCCCATGCATATCACACCTTTGCGTGATCGAAAAGAAGATATAACGGTTTTGTGTGACCATTTTATCAGAGTCTATAATAAACAGCTTAATAAAAACGTAAAATCAATGTCGGAGGGCTTTCAACAAAAGTTGCGTGATTATTCGTGGCCTGGTAATGTCCGAGAGCTACAGAATATTATTGAATACGCTATAAATTTAACCGAAAGCCCAATTATTACGGAGGCTCATTTATCTCCAAGGTTGAAACAAACTATATTACAGGACAATCGATCACAATTTAATTTGGAAGACATTGAGCGAGAAACCATTATGAAATGTTACCAAACATTTGAAGCTGGAGTTCGAGGCAAAGAAAAAACGGCACAGGCCTTGGGAATAGGTTTGGCAACCCTTTACCGTAAACTAGCACGCTATAATATTGATTGATCATGGTAAAATCTTGTTTTCGGGGAATACTGAACTTCGAAAACAAGATTATTTATTAAGCATATATTATCAATATGATAATGTTACTTCTCTATTTGATAAGAAGGCTAGTTACATGTCAACTCTATTATCAGTTTGAAAGGGGGTTATCATTATGATATCCTTTTATACTCATTGTCTTTCATAAAGCCCGTAAATAAGCCTATTTTCGACATTTAGTTCCGTTGGCATGGGTTTTGCATAGTTAGGTATTGAGAGATTAAGGCTTCTGGACTAGTGTTCAGCGGCATTAAAGTAAATAAATGTTGGGACGGAGGGAATTAAGTGGCTTACACAGTAGTAGGAAAAAGCGTAAAGAGGGTCGATGCTGTTGCTAAAGTGACAGGTCAAGCCAAATATACGGACGATTTCTCCGAAAGGGATATGTTGGTTGGGAAAATTCTTCATAGCCCTTATGCGCATGCAGTTATTAAGTCAATAGATGCAAGTAAAGCAGAGGCCTTACCTGGTGTAGAGGCTGTTTTAACGTATAAAAACCTACCCAAAAATCAATATTCAACAGCATTTCCCGCGGTCATTGGAGATCTTATAGAAGAGGAAGAAGAGCACGTTAAATTTGCTACGGCTGGACATCCCTATTCCCTGGATCCTAACCATAGGGATAAAGAAGACCGTCATATCTTAGCGAAAAAGGCCCGTTTTGTAGGTGATGCCATAGCAGCCGTAGTTGCGACAGATGAGCTTATTGCCGCAGAGGCTTTAAGTTTGATTGACGTTGAGTACGAGGTATTGGAAGCCTTAACAAGTACGGATGCTGCTCTTAAAGAAGGTGCACCTCTAATTCATGAAGATAGCCCGAGAAACATTCTCGCCTCGGGCGGCTTTGCCAGGGGAGATATCGAGGAAGCCTTCAAAGAATCGGACTATGTGATAGAAGGGGAGTACGAAACAAGCATTGTTCAGCATTGCCATCTGGAAATGCAGACATCTTATGCTTATCTTGATGCGGACAGAAGAATTGTGATTGTTTCTTCGACGCAGATCCCGCAAATAGTGCGCCGAATTGTTGCTCAAGCACTGAACATTCCTTGGGGACGTGTTCGAGTCATAAAGCCCTATGTTGGGGGTGGATTTGGAAACAAACAAGATGCTTGTATTGAACCTTTAAATGCAGCAATGACTTTAGCTGTTGGTGGAAGGCCAGTAAAACTTGCGCTTTCTCGAGAAGAAGGAATGATTGATACCCGAACCCGCCATGCCATTAAGTATAAAATCAAAACCGGTGTTAACAAAGATGGAATGATGAATGGAATTCATATTTCCGCAGTTTCCAATACAGGGGCTTATGCCTCGCACGGTCATTCCATTGCTGGTAGCGGGGGGGGCAAATTCCGTTACCTCTATCCGACGAAGGCTTTGAAATACGATCCCATTACGGTATACACTAACTTACCAGTCGCGGGTGCGATGCGAGGGTATGGGACACCCCAAATATTTTATGCCTTTGAATCTCACATCGAAGACATCGCCAAAAAACTCAATATCGATTCTATTGAAATTCGCAGGAAAAACCTTGTTGAAGTCGGGTATGTGGAACCGTTAAGTAAAAATAAGATTTTGAGTTGCGGCATCCGAGAGTGTATTGATAAGGGCAGAGAATTGATCAAGTGGGATGAGAAAAAAGCTTTATATAAAGA
>JAUZPJ010000200.1 GCA_030706025.1 Bacillota bacterium
AATAACGTTCGGAACAAATCTCAAATATTTATCGAGCAACCGAACTAAATCTACAAGTAAAAGGAAAAAGAAGATGTAGACAACGGCTAACATCGAGTACCAACCACATGTAGATATCCAAACTTTGTTAATTAGCGGTATAAAAACCTGCCCTATTTCCGTGATAGGAAATGCTAAAACAAGATTCCCTAAACAGAACCAATAAATACGCCGGATAATCTTTTTTGAAGCTTTAAGTACACTCCATCCCCGACGGGCTATATAAATACTGATTAAACTATAGATCCCTAGTCTAAATTACTGGCTACAACTCGCAATGACGTAAAATTTGGTCTTCCAAGTCGAGCCGAGTAATCTGATTTAGTCTTTTCACTGCAGCAAGTACTTTGCTAGCCGTTTGGCCAATGCCAGTACCGTAAGAGTAGGGGGTAAGCCCCATTCCGTCGGGATCACCGAACAGTCACAGACATACAAGTTGTCATACTCGCTCTTCAAGTTAGAGTCAACAACTTCACCTATTCTTGCTGAGCCGCCAGGGTGAGCTGAAGTCCAGACAGTACTGTACAGTTTTTTGGCTCCGGCATTGAGCAAAATTTCTTTAGCCTTACCCTCTCCTTGCTGCATCTTCAGTTTATCGGACTTGCTAAAAACCTTATGCACCCTTCCTCGTTTAATGCTGCCTCCAATGCCATCCCTAACCTTAATCATTATTCCCATAGTTTTTCCGTGTTGCCAAACTCTGTGGGGCCGCAACGCCTGAAGGCTGAACAACTGATAAACTAGTTTAGGCAAAGTAAGGTCGGTTAGGACGAAGCCTTCTTTTGTAAAAATCTCTCCAGCAACCATAGGTATTTCATGACCTGCCTCAAAGCCCTCCGCCAGCCCCTGCACAATCGTAATGGGATCGCAGAAAAATCCCTCACCGGCTTTATTGATTCCACTAGCTTGAAGTATCTGGGCTGATCCGAGCCCTCCGGCTGAGAGCACTATTTTTGAGGCGTATAGTTTACGATGTTCACCTTGTACTATTGCTTCAACACCCACGGCCTGTATCCCGTTCAAGATTACCCGGGTTACCTCTGAACAGGTTAGAAGTACAGCGCCTGATTCAACGGCATCGTTTACATAACGAGTGGCATTCCACTGAGCATCGAAGGGAAAATTCCCAGGGGTACAGAGGTCTTGATCAATAAACTTGTCCAGCTTTTCCCACGCATAGCCCAAGTTAAGCGCACTTTCCCTAATCTTTCGCGCGGCGGGACCAATCAACTCATCTTTAAGTGGCGCTAGAGGTAGTTCTCGTTTAAGTTCTTCTACGTCATTCGATAAATCGATTCCGAATTTGGCGAACAATTCCGCAGGTGGGTAATAAGCCGTTCCGTAGTACAGTACTGATGTACCTCCAGTCCGGATCCCTCTTACTAGGGTCTTACCGTTGCCGATAAACATCATTTCTTTGTTTAAAAGCATCCTAGGTATATTAATGGAGAGATCGACCTGCCCTTTTTCCAGAAGCAAAACCTTTTTATGCCGTTTGGCAATTTCTCGGGCAAGACAGGCCCCTGAAGGACCTGTTCCAACGATAATTACATCCCAATTTTTCTTTTCGAAACTCATCCTGATTTCCCCTTATGTTTCCTTGTATAACCACAAATTCTCTTTATTTCAATTCATAGTGTAGCTTTTCCTGCGCCAAAAACAAAAGAGCCCTTCGCTTTACGTGAGCCGTTTTAATCACGGTCCCATGCTTGATGATCGATACGAGATCACACATTTCCTGAATTTCTAAGGAACTGAAGCTCTTTCTTTGTTTAACATGCCGGTAAGCCCTTAACCCGGCGGTTTTTAAATGGTGTGTTGATGGATTGGTTGTCTGAGGTGAGATGGGAATACGAGGATAGAGTGTATGAAGAAATAGGCCCTAGCTTAATTGCTTGGGCCTATTTCTTTGTGTCCCCGGTATGGGCGCTGTAAGTTTGTTTTAGCTTAGACCAAGCGTCTTTGCTGCTGAAGTACGGATTTCTTGGAGAAGCTCTGGGTTTTCCGCTAGTGAGACGCTATAAGAAGGAATCATTTCTCTTATTTTCGGTTCCCACTCTTTCATATGTTGCGGGAAGCATTTATTGATTAACTCAAGCATAACGTGAACAGCAATGGAAGCCCCCGGAGAAGCACCCAACAATGCAGCGATCGAGCCATCAGCGGAGCTAACAATTTCCGTACCAAATTGAAGTGTTCCTTTGCCACCGGCCTCAGTATCTTTGATAACTTGCACACGTTGGCCCGCTACTACTATATGCCAATCCTCGCTTTTGGCCTTCGGAATAAACTCTCGTAAATCTTCCAGGCGCTGTTCATTCGATAACATAACTTGTTGGATCAGGTATTTTGTCAATGACATCTCTTTTACGCCTGCTGCCAACATAGTGAAGATATTATTCGGTTTAATAGAACCTAATAAATCAAACATGGAACCCGTTTTTAAGAACTTTGGTGAGAACCCGGCAAATGGTCCGAAGAGCAATGATTTTTTGTTGTCGATAAATCTAGTGTCAAGATGCGGAACAGACATTGGAGGAGCACCGACCTTAGCTTTACCGTATACTTTGGCATGATGCTGCGCTATAACATCCGGATTGTTACATACCATAAATAGTCCGCTTACCGGGAATCCTCCAATGTGTTTTGATTCAGGAATACCGGTTTTTTGCAGTAAAGACAGACTTCCGCCCCCACCACCGATAAAGACGAATTTTGCGGTATGGTGTTCGACTTTACCGCTATCGAGATTACGTACTTTCACTTCCCACGAGCCGTCGCTAGTTCGTTTAATATCATCAACACTATGTTTGTAGTTTATCTCAACGTTCTTACGCTTTAAGTGCTCAAACAATATGCGTGTTAAAGCGCCAAAGTTGACATCCGTTCCAGAGTTGATTTTTGTTGCCGCTATTGGTTCATTCGAGGTACGGCCTTCCATAATAAGCGGAATCCATTCCATCAGTTTGCTCGGGTTATCGGAAAATTCCATCCCTTGAAACATGGGGTTTTTTGACAGCGCTTCAAAACGTTTTTTCAAGAATAATACATTTTGTTTCCCTTGTCCTAAACTCATATGTGGTAATGGCATGATAAAGTCCTGCGGATTGCGTATCAGATTGCTGTTTACAAGATAAGACCAAAACTGCATTGAAAGCTGAAACTGTTCATGAATTTTTATAGCTTTGCTAATATCTATAGAGCCGTCTGGTTTTTCGGGTGTGTAGTTAAGTTCGCACAGTGCCGCATGCCCCGTTCCCGCATTATTCCATTCGTTAGAGCTTTCTTCCCCTGCACTTGCCTGCTTCTCAAACACTTTAATTTCCCATTCCGGTACTAATTCTTTCAGCATCGAACCTAAGGTCGCACTCATGATTCCGCTGCCAATTAAGATAACGTCTATTTTTGTTTGTCTGTTACTCATTTTTACCTTCCTTATACTCTAGGATTCTTTATACTATTTTAATAGGGACTATAGCTGTTGTCACTTGTTATTTGGAAATATTATATTTTGAACGAGAACCCATTAAAAATATACTAACAGGATTAAGGGGATGTTGAAAGTAGAATTTTTTGCAACAATATTATTTCGTGGAACAGATTAAGAATATGAGAAGGAAGAGTAGCTTCCATTTTCATTAATCGCTTTTGGTGTTGTCGCAGTTATAGTCGTTGTGAAAAGGGCAAAGCTGAAAAAGTCGAAAAAGTCCCATCTGAGATAAAAAGAGAACCTGAGGCTGCCGTCATGTTAGATAAAGACTATAGAAACAGCCTTCGGCGTTTTCTAACACAAGAAAGTCCAAAATCGACTGAACCGGTAAAACCTCGCTGGAATGATGCGGATTATCGCTCTGCCCTGCGTTCGATGGCTAAACCGAAGAAGTAAACAGACCGCCCCAATGCATGGAGCTGACAAAACTTTAAAAGCACCTGCCTTAAATTCGATCGGCAGATGCTTTAGATCAATCACAAAGTTATGGCTTAAAAACATAACATTACTGTGTATGATATGTTTTTAAGTTACAAAAAATAGGCCAGCCTGCGATGAGAATCCTTTTTCCTGATTCTCGACTTAATTTTTAGCGGATGATATATCCTTTTTCTACTAATGAGGTTTTAATCTTAGATACTTGATCCCCTTGGAGGCGAGCCAAAAATTGAAATTTGTTCTCTTTCAAATGATAAAAGGCAAAGCTTGCCACATTGGTATCATATTGTTTAAACGTCGCAGCAATGTCTAGCAAAACGCCTTTTTCATCTTTTCTTTCGATAACTACACGCTGACCAGGACTACGAGATCCCATAATATCTAGGAACGCTTCTAAGATATCATAACTTGTAATAATACCCACGAGTTTATCCTCTTCTAGAACGGGTAAGCCACCAATCTTATGTTCCCTCATTAATATAGCAGCATCTTCGATTCCCATATCTGGATGACAAGTTATGACTTTCTTGATAGCAATCTGCCGTATCGGGGTTTTTGGAACAAGATAGTTGAGTTCAAAAATACTCAGTGAAGTTGCCGGAGATGGTGATACTTCTCGAAGATCTCCATCAGTTATGAATCCTACAAGTTTTCCCTTCTCCAGGACAGGCAAACAATCAATCTTTTTACTACGCATGAGGGTCATAGCATCCGCAATGGATTCATACGGAGATACCGTAAAGACTTGGGTCGTCATAAATTGACGAACATACATTTTTTTTACCCCTTTCTAGTAAACCTTCCTATAAGTGAAGACTTGGTCCAACTTAAAAGCTCCTCACTAATGCAAAAAAAAGCCACATGAAAATAGAGTAATAATTAATGTCATTCTTCCTATCTTATTCCGTACAGAGGTTAGCTAAAACTCCTTTTCGTCTTTTAATTTCTTTTGAGCTTTAAACACCTCCATTCGATGAAGTAAATCATTTAAACATGCTGAACCAAAACCTCTAAGATTTAATAAAAAGCTGTCTGTTACTTTATAAACATCGTTAATGGTATCTATTCCGGCAATTTTAAGAATGTTATAGGTTGGCATACGTGGTCGTCTTTATTTCAATAACCATTTTTGCAAACTCTCCTTATTGTCCGGATCAAAAACGTCTTATAAAATTTAAGTCTTTTCACCTTTGTTAATTCTTAAGCATATGCTTTTAGGTATGGGGACGGATACGATAACCAAAGTAAGTAGGTTAACAAATCAGGGAAAAAATAACTATAGTTGGGTACAGGGGTGAGAGGAAGTGGCAATCGTAGGTGATTAGGTAAGAAATAATTTTAAACACTCCAAAGATCTTAAAAGTTGCTTAGAGAATCGAAAGGGGAAGTTTATGAAAATCGACGTTTATAATCACTTTTTGCCTAAAAAATATTTCGACAGGATGATTGAATTAGTCCCTAAAC
>JAUZPJ010000201.1 GCA_030706025.1 Bacillota bacterium
AAATTGAAACAGTATGAAGTTCAAGAATTAATAACACGTAGTATGTATTGGGATAGGATGGGCCGTTACTTTGATAAAAGGTAGCGGCATTTTTTATGGAACAATTGATAAAGGGAGTATCCTTCCGTCCTTGGAAAAGGTGGCGACCACATTCACATAAACCTTGCTATTATCCATTTCCATCACCCAATCCTATACTTTCTTAAGGAAATCGGAACTCGCTCTCATCGGCGGGTCAATGATCTTTTATCCTTTTCGCTTTAAGACCCGGAATTTAAAGTCCAACAGCTCCGGCGGTACATTCAGCCGACTTGCCGCTCCAAAAAACGAAAGGTCCTCGTGCAGGAGGGCTAGCACTTCATCATCATCCAGAATGAAATCTGCTGTAAATATGTTGGCCTCATATTCATAGAGAGAAGCTTCGTCAAAAAGGGCAAAATCATGAAATGTCTTAATACCGGACAGAGTGCCGGCGATGCTAAAGAAGGCTGGTCTATTGTGTCCAGCATCACCTGCACACTGGCCATTACCTCACCTCACTACTAAATCTTACAGCCTTACCGATAATAGTAACTTGTCTCATGTCTCTCCTGGTGAATACCTGATCGGGGTAATTTGGATTTTCTGCGTGCAAGGTTACGGTGTTGGTCCCTTTGTAGACTCGCTTTAAGGTTGCGTTTTCTCCGTCCACCAAAACAGCGGCTATCTCACCATTATCCACATCAGACTGCTGACGGATGAATACGAGGTCCCCATCAATGATACGCGCATTAATCATAGAATCGCCTTTGACATGAAGACAAAAGTCAACTTTCATGCTTTCCTGAACATATTCATAACCCTCTATATTTTCTTGGGCTAAAATAGGGATACCCGCAGCAATCGTGCCAAGAAGTGGGATTTTCTTATAGGGAATCATGTTGTCAAGCTTCTCATACTTATCGTCAGTTCTGCCCATAAGAAAATCAGTAGTAACTCCATAAAACTCTGCGATTTCTTGGACAAGAGAAAACCGTTGAGGTTTGTGAACATTGTTTTCATACCTAGATACCATAGGCTTACTTAATTTGGACTCCGGAAACCTCTTGTTCATTTCGTGGGTAAACTCATCAATGGTTAGATCATTTTCTTTCCTTAATCTAAATAGCCTGTCGCCGAATTTCTCCAAAATATTAAACCCCTTTAATTAAACTATAATTTAATTAATTATATAACGAATGTTACGCCATTGCAACAAATATATAAGTTTATTGTCAAAAAAGTTGTTGACACAGTAACTACACGAGCTTATACTTACCTCATAAGTTACGAATATGCAACAAATTATGACAAAGGAGTTGAACATTTTGAAAAAACAACAGGGCAAAAAAATTAAACATCTTCCCTATCTAAAACTTAAGGGATTGCTAGCTGAGAAGGATCTGACACAAAAATATCTAGCTGAACTCCTCGGCCTCAGTCCAGTGACTATTAACCAGAAAATTAATGGGTCCCTAGAGTTTACTTACACAGAAGTTGAGACTATCTGTACTGATTTGAAAGTTTCTACCGAGATTTTGCGTTCTCAAGAAGTTTCGTAATCGCAACATTATGATAAAGAATGTTACGAATGTGAGGTGAACATCATCGTGGGAGGGGTAACATGCTCAGAAAAATCCTCGAATTAGACCTGGACCCAATGACTGACTTCGAATTCCGTGAAGTTCTTGATCTCGCGACCTCGGACATTAAAACCAATCATGTTGACTTCGGCAAGAGGACAAGCCTCCCCGAATTAATTGCTATCGCGGAGATATGTTTTAGGGCTCTCAAGCGGGGGAAAGGAGACTAGAGAATTAGATGGATAATAGTTCAAGAGAGAAAACGACGGATCGCGGTCCATGGTTCGTCGAAGCCAAGGAACGCGGCGGACTATCCTATATGCACTCCTTTGCTGTGGGGGTTATTACCTCGATTATTAACGACCGCTACTACACCACCGACGAAGTAGTGCGTGAAATCCGCGGAACATTGTCTGACCTGGAAAACGTGTTGAGCGATAGGTCCATAGAAGATGGATATAAACACGAAAAAGCTCTCCGCGCCAACGGAGAGCCTCAAGAAAATGATAAGTCACCACTAGTGTACCATAATTTGACCCTGAACGAGGAGGCTAAGTTATGAAAATCTCAAGATTAGAGATCAGCAATTTCGTGGGAATATCGGAATTCAAGATTGATCTGGGTAAACTAAATATCCTCACCGGTCGGGTAGGGTCCGGTAAAACCAGTATCATAGAAGCCATCGAAAAAGGCTTCAGTAACAAAAGCCAACGCGTTGAAGTCATTCGCCACGGTGAAGACGATGCGACGATTTTTATAAAAACCGATGATGGGCTGGAGATCGATCGTAAGCTGCGGTCCAACAAAGCGGATTATTTGAAAGTTCGAAAAGCCGGCCAAGCCGTCCCGAGCACGGAGAATTTTCTCAAGCAATTTCTCAAGGGTGACCTGTTCAAGCCCTTGGAATTTTGTGCAAAATCTCCAACCGAACAGGCCAAGATTATTTTGAACCTGCTGGAGATTCCCTGGTCGATGGACGACATAGCCAACTGGTTCGGCGAGATACCGACAGACATTGACTATGATGATCAGCATATCCTTCAAGTTCTTGGCCAGATTGTGAAACATTACTTCAGTCAGCGCGAAGTGGTCAATCGTGAAATCGGGGTCATCAAGGCTCAGGTGACGGGCTACAAAAATGAACTTCCCAAGAATTATGACGGGGAAGAATGGAGATCGAAAAACGTTGCTGAGTATTATCAAGCGGTCTCTGATGCCGAGCTGCTCAATAAGCAGAGAGAAAATGCCATGAACTTGATCGAAGGGCTGGAGGGGCGCAAAGCGAGGATTATGGCTGAGGCTGAGACCGAAAAGCAAACTAAGCGAAACGAGATGAACCAAACGCGACATGAAATTGAGGAATATCGGCAAGAGACGGTCCACAAGATTGAGACCTTAAAACGTGCGATAGCCCAGAAGGACCAAACGATGGAGCAGTCGGATAATGCCTTAAACCTCGAACTGGAACGCAAATTATTACAAATCCGGGATGAATACAACCTTAAGAAAGATCGGGCCAGGCAGGAGATCCAAGCCGGGGTCAAGGACCTTGAACAACAGGTTGTTAACTATGAAAAAACAATTTACGGTAATGACCTGGAACTCACATCCCTCCAAGGTGTCGAAGAGAACGCTCTGCGCAGTATTTGTGAAAAAGCGAACGAGAGGATCAAAACTGAGGACGCGAGGCTAGAGAGTTCGCGGAGACTTCTTGACGAAACAGCAGGAGTAAATGTCGAGCCCTTAAAGCAAGCAGCCGCTGAAGTGGCGCACATGCAGAGCTTTCTGCGCGATTACGATTTGATGACGAGCCTGATTCGGGAGAAGTTAGCACCGCGTGAAGAACTCGCTAAAGTCCTGACCGCTCGAATTGATAAAGGCCGTGAAATGCCCAGGTCGCTGCTAAAGACAGCGGCGCTGCCGATTCCCGGACTATCCGTGGACGGCGAGGGGAAAATTCGGATCGGGAAGACGCTCATTGATGGGCTGAGTGAGGGCGAGCAACTACAGTTAGCCTTCAGAGTCGCCAAAGCTCAAGCCGGTGAGCTGAAATTAATCTGCCTGGATGGCTGGAACAAGATTAACCCGACAGAGCGGGCCTGGATTGAAAAGGAAATCAGCGAGGATGATTTTCAATATGTCGTGGTCTCGACGGAAGACGGAGACCTGGCCATGAACGTGTCGGAGGGGACCGTCAAGGAGGACGTTGAATGCTCGAATTGACGCAGGCTAATTATCATAGTATCGCTGCCAATCGGGAATATCTGTCTCGCAGCCAGTACAGAGGCTTTGTTCATGAGTGTGAGGCCAAAGAAATGGCCAAGTTATCCGGGGACTGGGTAGACGTACCCACCACGGCTCAGGAAGTGGGTCAATATGTGCATAGTTGGAATGCCGGAACGCAAAATGAGTTTAGGGCCACTCATCCCAACATGTTTACCAAAGCGAATACCTTAAGGGCTGACTATCTCGTGGCTAACACCATGATTGACTGTCTCCAAGACGATCCTTTCGCCATGTCTTATCTTGACGGTGAAAAGGAAACGATCCTGACAGCCGAATTGTACGGCGCACCCTGGAAGATTATGATGAACGTCCAGAATATCCGTTCCAGGCGCATGGTTGACTTGATGACAACGAGAAGCATTCTTGGCAAAGTGTGGGATGAGGCCGTTCATGGCTATGTATCGTTTATTGAGTTAGCTAAAGCTCCCCTCAAGGCGGCTATCTACGCGGAGGTCGAGCGGATTGCTCTGGGAAGAGCGGCCGGGGACTGGTCGGAGTTTATGATCGTGGCCGTCAGTAAGGAGAAGTACCCCGATAAAGCCGTGATTAACCTGACGAACCCAACAAGATTAGCCGCAGAGCTGGCAGCCGTTGAAGCGGCTATGCCGAGGATTATCGCACTCAAAGCCGGGCTAGAGGAGCCTATCCGCTGTGAAAGGTGTGACTATTGCCGGTCGACAAAAGTTCTAAGCGAAGTCATTCAGTATTTCGAGTGAGCATTAAACTAGTTTTGACAAAGGGGGGATTTTCAAGTGGCATGGATCGAGAGTAATCAAGAGATCGGCAGACATCCCAAAACCAAGAAGCTTGCTAGATTGTTAGATATCTCGGCAGTTACTGCGATTGGACATCTTCATTCTCTATGGTGGTGGGCACTGGACTTTGCTCAGGATGGCAATATAGGTAAGTACGATGAATTTGATATTGCCGAGGCGTGTCTGTGGGAAGGGGATCATGAAGCGTTTGTTGATGCTCTCATCCAAGCTGGATTCGTCGACAAAACAGAATCAGGTTTGTTGATCCACGACTGGTTTGACTATGCTGGCAGGTTAATCATCCAGAAAGACATTAAGAAAGAAAAAAATAAGGAACGGGTGCAACGCTTTAGAGATAAATCCGCAAAATCCTGTAATGCTGATGTAATGCCCTGTAACGCTCCTACCGTACCTAACCTAACAGTACCTGACATTACCTTACCTAACATGACCGTACCTAACCTTAATATCATCGACGACGTCATCATCCCGCGCGAGGACGAACCTGATTTTGAGACAAGCTTACCAGAACCCGTTGATCTTAAGCTTGTCGTTAAGATCCTTCCTGATAATTCAAGACCCATCGGTACCCAAGCGGTAGAGTGGGCCGAAAAGAACTGGGGACGAATGATACCCAAGGGTGATGCTGACTCCATTATTGCCTGGTGTGATGAATTCTCGACCAGCGGAAGTGCGGACCCTGACGCGGTGGTCATCGCAGGGCTGAAATGTTGCCTTGATGCAGATGTTCGCAATGTGAAGTATCTTCGTGCAGTGCT
>JAUZPJ010000202.1 GCA_030706025.1 Bacillota bacterium
CTCCTCTACCGTAACAAGTTTGTACTTGACTTTCGTCAGAACCCCTGGCTCAACATGACATGCAACACACTCTAATTGGCTATGCGACGATGCTTTCATGGTATAAAACTCAGGCTTCATTACGTGACACGACGAGCAATAAGAAGTCTGAGACGTTTTCTGAAATGTGCCCCAGAAGAGGGCAACTATACCCACTAGTATTAATAGAAAAACCAGTAAAAACTTTTTATTAATTTTGAACGATTTGATGCTCATAAATGAGATGCTCCTATCATTATCATTAGAATTGTTGCAAATTTCACATGACTATAACCTCCGAAACATATTTTCTGCCATGATTATTTACCACCTTTATCAAATGGAATGGGCGGAGCAGATTGTCACCAAGAAGTCCTGCATCCAAAGTATGAGTCATCGGGTGACGTGATTATATCGGGAGAAAGAACGGCAGTGTAAGGAGATCTCATCGCGAATCAGTCGATTAATCACTTCCGCTAGAAGATTGAAGCCCTTACACTGCACATTAATGTAACCTTAACTAAACCTTAAACAAGTTACTATTCGATCTTATTATTTTTGAACCAGTGGCATTGATCACAATAGACTGGGTTCGGGCTGGGAAGAACTTGCCCAGGAAGCGGAAGCTGGGTTTGAGAGGATTGAGGTTTCGGCGTTGGCTTATTAATATCATGACATGTCAGACAACCATTGGGTCCTTTCGTCTGTATGACTTGGGGATGGGCCGGTAGCCACTCTTCTTTACCCGCTAAGTGTCCGGCAGGACGATTCGCATGGCAATCCGCACAAAATGTATTACTACGAGCATAATCTTTTACATCAGTATTCTTTGTCACTGAAGCACGCTCTTTTTCTCGAGAATGGCAGGATGCGCAATATGTGACATCCTGACGAGCTGTGATTCCGTGGGTTGTTTTCCAGTCACCCGATTGATGGGAATCAGGGGTTTTGATTGAAGTGTGACAGGCATTACAGTTCATTGGGGGATGCAATCCACTGGCGTTTGCAGTCGTTGGAGCAGTAGCAGTCTTAGCGGACTCAGAAAGCTTTCCTGTGGCATTGGCTGCTATTTCCTTTATTTGACTCTGTTCATCCGCTCTCTGCTTTTCTGTTTGCCCCTGGCCTTGATTTTCCAACCAAGGTTTTTTCCCCTGGTTCACCTGCTCATGACAGTTTAGACAAACTTCCATCGCCAGTTTGGTATCATCGAAGGTACTCACTTTTTCGGCCTTGGCCAGGGTCCATGTCGATTGATCCTTTTTCTGAGTCAAGCCCCGTTCAGCGACAAAACCGTGAACAACTCCGCCATGACAGGCTACACAAGCAATCCCTTGCGCTAGATGTTTATCATGAGGAATAATGATATCTCCCGATGCCGTTACTTTGCGTGCCGTGCTATGGCATTCTTCGCACACCTCATTTTTAATCGGATCAGGCATAACGATTGTACCAGGGACTTTTCCAGTGAGGTGTAGGTATAATTGGTTTAGTGAACTTATCTTGTGAGTAACAAAACTTACAGCTCCTGGTTCGATGTGACAAGTAACACAAGCAATCTTAGAATGAGAGCTGGTTTCCCATGTGGTGTATTCCGGCGACATTTCGTGGCAACTACTACAGAATTGCGGAGTCGATGTTGCCTTTAACGCCACTCCGGTGAGTAAGGAGATCGCCACTACTCCTCCTAAACCGATTAACACTAGCTTTTTGCGATTTAAACTTAATAATTTCTTCTTCTTACTAGAAAAGAAACGCCCGATGTTAGCCAATAATCGAATGACCCCGCTCCCAATTTTCTTAAAAGTCATTTTGTTCCTCACGTCCTCTCGCACTAAATTTCCGTTTCCTGAGTTGGTTTTAAGTATTTGGCTACAAAAAAATGTAGGTATTGTCCTAAAATTCACTTATGAAAACAGCATGCGTCAATACGTCATTATATGAGTTTATTCACCATTATTACTGATTGTTTCATAAATTCTTCATATGTTCGACATAATTCTATCACATGTTATTTCTTTTGCATATAGCTTTGAACTAACCAAAATGTGCCAAGATTCTCCCGGAAAAACCCTATCTTAAATTAAAAAAGAACCCTGTAATTCAACAATTACAGGGTTCTTTTCACTGTTTATTTGCGCTGCTCAAAACTCAAAGACCATTTCAAACTCGGATGTGGCTAAATAATTCCATACCGAATTATTTTAGTCAATTGCAATCTAAAACTTCCGAACACGTATAAATTCGGCCAAATCTTCTAGCACTTTGCGTGTTGGAACCTTTGGAAGATCCTGAAGACGCCTTTTAGCCTTCTCTACATATAAATCAACCAAGTGCATCGAATCATCAATCGCACCCGTAGCCGTAATGAGTCTAATTGTTTCTGCTACTTCATCGTCCGTTTTGTCCATTTTCCCAAGCAACGTCTGTAATCTATTAGGTTCCTGTGACGACTTTAGGGCAAGAATCATGGGCAAAGTCATAATACCTTGGCGCAAATCTCCTCCAATTGGTTTACCAAATTCAGATTGTTGAGCTGTGATATCTAAAACGTCATCCACAATCTGAAAAGCCATACCTAAAGCATGTCCATAAGCACCAAGCGCCCAAGTCTGTCGCCTAGGAGCCCCCGAAACCAAAGCCCCTAATTTGCAACAAGCAGAGATTAGCAAGGCAGTTTTTCGTTTTATTCGATAATAGTACTGTTTGAGAGTTTGATCAACATCAAAGGTGGACTTAATTTGCTGAATCTCCCCTTGACACATCTCTACGCTGACTTCTGCCAAAATGCGAGAAACCTCTGGATGATCGATTTTAGCAATAAGCATCAATGATTTGGCCAATAAATAGTCGCCCGTTTCCACAGATACTATATTACCCCAGTTAGCTTTGACCGTCGGTCGCCCTCTTCTTGTCATTGATGCATCCACGACATCATCATGGACCAATGAAGACATATGAATAAGCTCTAAGGCCATGGCAACCGGCATCAACTTTTCTGAGGTATTGCCATAGAATTTCCCCGCTAACAGTGTAAAGGCAGGACGCAACCGTTTCCCTCCAGCCGCCAATAAATGGACAGCCGAATCCTGTAGAATCGGATAATCCGTCTCTACAAATTTAGTCAAATCCCTCTCAACCCGTTGGAGATCTGAATTTATCTGATTGAAGAGCCAGAGTTGTTTCAAAACCGGTTCACCTGCTCGCACCCTTTTCTTCATAAGATACCATATCTGCTGGCAATTCCGCCAGTGGATCCTTAGGAATTTCGTCGTCGTATGTCAATAAATCCTCATCAATTTCATCCTTTTGCGTCTCGCTAACGGATGCTGCGCTATTCCCCTGCTCGACTGCCGGCGTCTTAATAGTCTGCTCAAAAGCCTTATTAATACTATTAACGGGATTATCGATTAATGAGTTTTGGAATTCGCTCGTCAATTCTTGGGTAGCCTTACGGATTTCATAAATAACTTTACCAATTGTCCGAGCGATATCGGGCAAATCCTCTGGACCAAATAAAATAAGTGCAATCACCATAATCAGAAGAATTTCGCTAAAGCCCATATCTTTTGCCCCCTTATCTCAAAGCTAGATCTTTCTCTCTTCTTCGAGCAACGAGATACCCCAGCCAGATGCTGATTTCATAGAGGAGGTACATTGGTCCAGCCATGAGCAGCTGTGTCAGTAAATCTGGCGTAGGGGCAACCACCGCCGCCAAAATAACAATTGCCAAGACAGCCCAACGTCTTTTTTTTGCCAACGTCTTAGGGGACAGCAGGCCTATACGTATTAAGATCAACAAGACAATTGGAAGTTGAAACACTAACCCAAATGTAAGGAGAAAGGTTAAAAGAAAACTAAGGTAGGATGTTTTGGTCACGAAGGGTGTCGATTGTACTCCCCCGCTACCGGCAAAAAGCAAAAATTTAATTCCAATTGGCAACACAACGAAGAAACACAAAGCGGCACCTGCAAGGAAGAGGAGTAATGAACTTGGTACAATAACATATAAGTATTTCCGTTCGTTTTGCTTTAAGGCTGGTAACACGAAACCCCAAATCTGCCACAATATAATTGGGAGCGCTATCACTATACCAACAAACATCGATACTTTCAGTTTGACTAAAATGGGTTCCATAGGGGTTGTCGTAATAAACGTAATACCCTTAAGCTGTGTTACCGGATTAGCTAAGTAAGTAAAGGTTAGATCACTAATGAACCATCCTACGATGGTACCGAACGCTATAGCATATGCCGAAATTACCAGCACTTTGCGTAGGGCTTTAATATGTTCCATCAACGGCATTGCCTCATTGAGCTGTTGCTTGCGCCTGCGCACCCACCTACACTTCCTTCCCGTACTCCTTTAGCCATTCGTAGTGTGTATTGCGTTGAACAGCACGATAACCAGCATCCTCAATACAGCGAATAATCTCCTGTAACGGGACCCGCGTTTGAACACCAGCGGCCCGAACGACATTTTCCTCTAACATCGTGCTCCCGAAATCGTTGGCACCAAAGCGCAAAGCAACCTGTGCCATTTTAGCTCCTTGAGTGACCCACGAAGCTTGGATATTAGGTACATTATCAAGCATAAGGCGCGCTACTGCAAGTGTCCTCAGATATTCGACTCCCGTACTTCCCTCTCCGCCCAATTCAGTGTTATTGGGTGCAAAACTCCAAGGAATGAAAGCGGTAAAGCCACCGGTTCTGTCCTGGGCCTCCCGGACACGAACCATATGTAGAATACGTTCTTCAAACGTTTCCACATGCCCAAACATCATGGTCGCAGTCGTTTTCATACCGAGTTTGTGCGCGGTGGTCATCACGTCCATCCATTGTTGCCAACTTACCTTATTGGGACTTATCAGGTGACGTACCCGATCATCGAGGATTTCCGCCCCACCTCCAGGAATCGAATCTAAGCCCGCATCTTTCAGACGATGAATAACCTCCTCAATACTCAACTGGGATTTGTTTGCCAGATCCCAAATCTCTGGAGGACTAAATGAGTGAATGTGAATAGAATAATGGGCCTTAATATCACGCAGTAGATTCTCAAAATACTCAAGATCTAAATCAGGATGCAGACCTCCTTGAATCAAAAGCTGAGTTCCACCGACAGCAATAGTTTCTTCGATTTTAGCATGCAATAAGTCTGGTGACAAAATATATCCGGCTGGATCTCCGGGTTTGCAGTAGAAGGCACAAAACTTACATTGGCAGGAACATACATTAGTATAGTTGATATTCCTGTCTATGACAAATGTTATCACTCTTTCCGGATGCATCTGCCCTCGAACGAGATCAGCCGCTTGGCCTAAGGAAAGAAGATCAGCATCTTGTAATAGTCTAACCCCATCCTCGACGAATAGTCGTTCTCCAGCTAAACGTTTCTCA
>JAUZPJ010000203.1 GCA_030706025.1 Bacillota bacterium
CAATGAAGCAAAGAATTATTAAGATTACTACCCTAAGGCCTGATATGTCTGTTGTAAAAGTAGAGCATCATCTTCTAGGTTCGGGCTCTCGCAGATAGCCAAACCTTCTACTCCAAATGCATGACAGGCTTTCATTAACTCTTCATAACGCAAGTCAGAGTTCTTTAAAACAAGATGCCGTTTCTCGCCTTTCAATCCGTACTCAATACCTGAAATATGAAAATGCACATTTTTCACCCAACGATCTCCCAACCCCTCGGCCGTTTCATTAAGGATTGCACAAAACTCATCATAAGAATTGTACCTTCCATTCGTCCGGGCGTGAAGATGGCTAAAATCAATACAAGGTAATACTCCCGGAACCTCTTGAGCAATTCGGATTGTTTGTGCCAGATCCCCAAATTGAGTCCCTTTTCCGGTTGTTTCCGGGCGGAGCATAACATCATTATTCTCAGCAGCGAGAATTTCTCTCACCACCGTGAGCTCGCGGACAACTCTTGCAAGTACTACCTCAGAGGAATCCTCATGATTGAATGCTGGATGAAAAATAACACTCCGAACACCCAAAATTTGCGAAATGCGCGCAGTATGAAGGATACGATCCCGACTTGCAGTAACTTTCTCTGGCTCACGGGAGTTGAGATTAATATAATAGGGACCATGACAGCTTAAGGCGATTCCTTGCTCTTGGGCTACGAAGCCGACTTTTCTTGCTTTTTCTTCTCCCATCCGAACTCCTTGAACGAATTCCAGCTCTAGGGCACCCAGATTCAGTTCTCGAATACGGCGTACTCCACCTTCACTGGAGTGATCCGCAGAGGAGATTGGGACGCCAGCAGTTCCAAATAATAATGGCAAAACAAGTTCACCTCAATGCAATTTTTCCTCACATTATAACCTCTTTCGTCTTAAAAGCCAATGTCAGAAAATATCCCTCATCCGTAGCAGATGAGGGACCTACACTTTAAACCTACAACCCTTTTTGCTCAATACCACTGAATAGAAAACCCAGATGAATTGTGGAATTCATCAACACTAAACGCCACTTTCCCTTGTCAAACTCAAAGACATTGATGCATGTATTATCTTGTTTCATTTGCCAAAAATGACTCTGTTCTATCTCTAGAATGTCGCATAGCACAGCTTTATTGACGGCATCATGTGCGACAACCAGAACGGTTTCCCCCCGATGTTTTTCTGCGAGTTCCTTGAAAGCTTCCATGGCTCGTTTGCGGACATCTTCAATGCATTCCCCCTCTGGCATCTGAACATCCACTACTGTTGTCCGCCAGCGCTTTAAGAGATCAGGATAGATTTCTTCAATCTCAGATGCATAAAGCCCTTCCCATTTACCATGATTAATTTCAAGCAAACGATTATCCTTAGAAACCTCCAGTCCGTGGAAGTTGGCACACATCACAGCCGTTTCATAAGACCGTGACAATGGACTAGCGTAAGCAGCATCAATGGGTATACTTTTTAAAGCTTCAGCAACAAGTTGTCCTTGTTTAAGCCCCACTGGGCTAAGGGGGGTATCAATTTGTCCTTGGTATCTCCCTTCGTGGTTCCAGACCGTTTCACCGTGACGAACCAAAATAAATCTTGTTAGCGATGATTTCTGCTTGGAATTACTTTGCATGGTAATTCACCAACTTTGCGTTAAACTGGGGAATAGTTGCTATCAGTTCAACTGGGGTTAAGACATCCTTTTCATTTACATCGTGAATTTGTCGTAATAGTTCGACTCCCTGATCTAATCGTTTATCGCTAATAAGCATTTTCATTATTACCCCTCCATTATGTTTCTCGAGATGCTCATCCATATCAATAACCTATTCAACTCCGTTTTAGAAACCACACTTTAGCCTATCTAAGACATCCTCGCCACCCCTCTTTATCCTTAAAAATACAAAACCCACCCCAAATTCTTGGGGCGGGAAAATCCGCGGTGCCACCCAGTTTAGACCATATCAACATCAAGTCACGCTAAAATTATAAAAACCCCTCATCCCGTATAGGGACGAGAGGTTATCCCGCGTTGCCACCCATGTTGCTTAACAGCCAACTTTTAAACACGCTGTATCGGGCGCAACCCGTCACGATTCATCATCGGATACTCCGGAATGGAATCCTACGCCAAATTCACCGACTCACACCAACCGTCAGCTCTCTTTAGAACCCCTGCATGGGACTTTTCCATCATCGTTATAGTATTTATATTGTTTTGAATTATAAAATGTCCACGCTGGGAAGTCAAGTGTTTTTTTAGTTATGCAAATTCTCTATAGATTGCCTATTCATTCCTTAAACTCCACTAACAATCACTTTTTTCTTACATATTGTCTTGTGAAAAAGTAATACTAAGAATACTTTCATCAAAACAGTTTTGTTGAAAGAAACTACCAATAAAGGAGGAGGATCCATATGTCAAGACGACGAAGTAGCATCATGTCTTATCAGTTAAAAGAACAAATTGCTCAAGAGTTAGGTTTTGCAGGGACCCTTCATCAAGAAGGATTTGGAGGGGTTTCTTCAAGAAACTGTGGTAATATGGTGAAAATGGCCATAGAAATGGCCGAACGAAGCCTGCCAGGGGCAGGGAACAATATAACGTAACCCAAAAGCGAAGGTCCCCAACAGGGGGCCTTCGTCTTTAAATTTTAACACTTATTTGGCAGCATCTTGCCCCGACTAATTTACTTATACACCACAAATCTTCGTTGTTTCTTTTATATGCGATCGGCGCCGGAACCCGTGTTCTTATTACTTTTAAAGATGATTAACGTCATAGAGTTTCATAGCGATTAACTTCGCCTATTCGTATGATCTTCGGTGACCTATATCATTGATTCAGATTAACCTAGTTTTTGAATGTGTATTTAGTGAAAATCCACCTCTATATTACGAGCAGCTGGATGTTCATCCTTTAAAAAGCTGAGCTTTAGAAGACCCTTTTGGTAACTAGCATGGGCTCCATCCGTCTTGACCATTGCAGGAAGAGTTAGTAGCCTAGAAAATTTCCCATAATAACGTTCCGAATGCCTAGCAACACTTTCGTCATCAGAAATAACTTTTCGAATTTCGCCCTGAATCATCAAACGGTTTTCATCTAGCGTAATTTTCAGATCCTCTTGTTTTTCGATCCCTGGAATTTCTGCAGTCACCAGTACCTTTGACTGTGTCTCCTCAATATCAACACGATATAACCCATCGGTTGCTAGCTCATCCTTACTGCGTCGAATAAAGCGATCCATCTCATTCCAAAAAGGATCAAGCATTCGGTGTGAATCATAGGGAATTAGAGACATTTACCCCACCTCCGCGCATTATTTAAACACCTTTAGGGTGCGCTCAACTTTAAGGGATTATTCGCGCCATCCCTGGAACTTACTGATTACAAATTGCTATTGCCATTTTCGCTTAGAGGGGAAAATATATCATTAATTCCTTAAGGATTTGTCCAAAGCACGAAACTGTAATGCTTCTGCTAAATGCTCTGGTAATATTTCTATCGTTTCAGCAAGATCTGCAATCGTTCGTGCAACTCTTAAAATTCGGTCATGTGCCCGTGCACTGAGGTGTTGACTATCAAAGATTCGTTTTAAAAGTAATTCTCCACTCGGAGTCAACTCACAGTACTCCTTTGTTTCCTTGGCTGTCATTTCTGCATTCGTTTTTGCCGGACCTAAACGCGTCCATTGTCTGCAGCGTGCCGCCATCACTCGCTCCCTGACAGTTTCGGAGGATTCATTTCCGTTCTCTTCTTTTAGCTCGGAATAATTCAACCTAGGCACCTCAATTTGTAGATCAAAACGATCTAAAAGCGGACCGGAGATCCTCCCCCGATAATTTTGGATTTGTGTTGGTGTACATTGGCACACCCTCCCCTGATCACCGAAAAATCCACACGGACATGGATTCATACTTGCAATGACACTAACTTTTGCCGGATAGGTTATACTCCCTGCTTGACGGGTGATCGTCAACTCTCGATCCTCTAATGGTTGCCGTAAACATTCTAAAACCTCTCGAGCAAACTCTGGAAGCTCATCCAAGAATAGAACACCGTGATTGGCAAAACTCAATTCACCGGGCCGGAGATCCCGTCCGCCTCCAATCATCCCTGCTTTCGTCACCGTGTGATGGGGATTTCGAAATGGACGTTGTTGAACTAATGATCCGTTGTTTTTTAACAACCCTGAAACACTGAAAAGTTGAGTAACCTCTATACTTTCTTGACTGCTCAATAAAGGAAGTATACCGGAATATGCCTTAGCTAAGAGGGTCTTTCCTGATCCTGGAGGTCCCACTAGAATAAGATTATGACCACCTGCCGCCGCTATCTCTAAGGCCCGTTTTGCATGCCGTTGTCCATGTACATCTGCCAAATCTACTTTTAACCCTTCAATCGATTCCGATGGTAAGGGCCGTGATACCACCTCATCCTCAAAACCGATCTTATTTTCAATCCCATTCACAATTTGGGACAAAGTAGATGTAGTGTGCGTTTCTAGCTCTGTTACAAGTCTTGCTTCCGCCAAATTATCGGGAGGAACGATCAAGCTGAGCGTTTCGCTGCCAAGTCCCCCATCCAACTCATTTACTGAGTTTTTTCTCTCTAGAGTTATCGCCATTGTTAGTACACCTGGAACGGGACGAAGTCTTCCCTCCAAAGAAAGTTCACCAGAAAAGACATACTTTCCGAGCATTGAAGATACACATTGCTCAGTGGCCGCTAGTATTCCGATTGCAATCGGCAAATCAAGACCAGAACCTTCTTTTCGTAAATCTGCAGGTGCTAAATTAACGGTAACACGCTGCAAAGGAAATTGATAACCAGAATTTCGTATTGCTGAACGAACTCGATCTCGTGCCTCTCTAACAGCCGTATTAGGCAGACCGACAATATCAAAGCTCGGCAAGCCATTAGCTACATCAACTTCTACACGAATCAAATGAGCATTTAACCCAAGGACGGTCATACCATATACCGCTGCGAACATTCTATCCCTTCCTTAATAAAATCCTTAACTTGGTTATGCTTATTGCCATAAATACATAACTAGAATGTTCGCGTTCATTCGTCATAATCCTTCCAAATAAATGAAACTATGGTCTATTTTTCTTCAGACCTTTCAATACTTTGCTTACATGGAAGCACAACCCAAAAGGTTGTCCCTTTCCCCATATCACTTTCCACCCTGACATGACCTTCGTGTGCTTCTACAATTTGACGCACAATAGCCAGCCCTAGACCCATTCCCCCATCCTTACGTGATCGTGCCTTATTCACCCTAAAAAATCGGTCAAAAATATAGGGTAAAGCTTCTTTTGGGATTCCCTCCCCTTCATCTTGGACTGCCAACCGAACTTCATTTTGTGCTTCAACTTGGAAAACACGAACTGTCTTTCCA
>JAUZPJ010000204.1 GCA_030706025.1 Bacillota bacterium
ACATCATGAAGGGCTTGTTTCCTTTCCGTGAAGGCGGCCATCAAAAATCCCGCACATAAGGCAACTCCGGATAACACTTTCCCGAAATAACGCCCCGTTGCAACACCAAACGAAATTCTCTGCCCGACCAAATCTGTCACCATAATTCCCAACGCTAATTTACCCAACGTTGCTTGTTTCGTTGAGCTTTCCATGAGGGCAAAGTACAACCAACCAACGATGATATTTAGGAGCACCAGCAGCTGCCATCCTCCAAACGCCGCGGCTAGCCAAAAGGGCACCGCTAATAGGATGAGTACGGTACTGTAAATTGCCTCATCCAGTAAATAAGCTAAAAGGCGTTTCCAAAAGTTTGCATACATCTCCAAGAAAATCACCTCATTCTCATCATTCCTTGAACGTCATTCCATGAACATTCATGGCACCTCACACCCTATAATCAGGACGGTCACGTTATCTTGATAAGGTTTATTTTTGATGAGTGTCTTAGCTATCAATTGATCAGCCGCTTGTTGGGGTGGACTAGACATCGCCTCGGAAATCTCAGCCTCACATAATGTTCCGAACAATCCATCACTGCTTAGAAGCACTTTATACCCTTGTTTGAGAAAAATTGGCTTCGGGCAAACATCAAACTTAAAATTGTCACGGACCCCTATATAACTGCTCAAGCAATGACGTTGGGTATCCTTCATGGCCTCATCTTCGGAAATATAGTCTTCAGCCAATAACTTTTCCAGACTTCTGGCATAGGTGAAATCATTGGTCAACGTAATCAATTGCCCTTGGCACCAAAGGTATATTCTACTGTCCCCGGTTCCAATCCAATATAATAATCCGTCCTTGATCACGGCGGCTATGAGTGTACTGCCTGTATCCACATTAGCTTCCAAGGCAAATTTACTTACCGCTTGATTGGCCGCAGTGATAGCCTTGGTTAATCGATTGGGAACAGTATCCTGGGGCTCTGCCAACCCATAGTTGTCAGCAAACGTTTCTATGGCGATCGAAGCAGCTGTTTTCCCCATGTCGTGCCCGCCCATGCCATCCGCTAAAACTGCTAAAATACCCTGATCCTGAATGGAGTGGGCATCAAAAAAATCCGAGAAGTAAAACGCATCCTGCTGTTCTTCCCTCGAACCAATATGCTGCGCGTTTCCAGGAGTTAAATAAATCTTATAAACATCCTTCATCCGCATATGAACAACCCCTTACATTACAACTCTAAACATCATTTCCGGCACCCGCACTAAATCGCCGTTCTGCAGAATGTGGCTTCCCTGTATCACGATACCATTAACAAAAATCTCGCCTGGGGATTGAGAGTGGATGACGATCATTTCATCGATTGCTGAAATAGAACCCACGATTTTATTACCAAAACCTACTTTAACTGCACATTCGGGTGTCGAACCTATTCGAGGATTTTGATCCGGTTGTATCTCCATCACTTCACCTTTATTGACTCCCTGGACCATTTCCAAACCGATCTTTCCGGAAAATCCTTGGGAAGTTTGCAGCTTCATTTCCCCGCTCTTCGGGTTGGTTTCCTTGCCTTTTTGCTGCCGACCTTTGTTCTTTGAAAGCCACACCAAAGCAAGGATAATGACCAAAATGAGCAGAATAATGGGGATCATAATTACAGCCGCGCCAAAATAGCTTGTTTTGAGTCCGTCCTTATCCTCAACCACCTCTTTGCCTAGTTGTTCTTTATCTATTGGTGACGGCAAAGCTATGAATTTAGCCGCTTGTCTAATTTCCCCTTGGTCGTCTTTCAAAGCGACGTTCATAACAGCCTGCAAGTTAAATGCTTTAAAAGCATTACAGCGCAGCTTAATGACAATGCATTTCTCGATCGAACTTTTAAACTGGGCAAAAAGCTCATTTCCGTTCGTACTGATGAAAGATTGGCCACCCGTTTTCTGAGCAATTTGATCAGCTGCGTTCTTGAACTCTTGTTCAACTGAACTTTGCTTGTTTAAAATCAAGGTATAGACAGGTAATCTGTCAACATCCACATATTTTTTGATATCGTCACTGCTGAAGCTGTCACCATCAACGCCACCGTCAGTTATTAGCACAACGATGCGTCGCTCAGGTACGTCTTTGGCCGTCCTGCCTTTTTCCACAGCATCACGGATTCCCGAATAAAGATATGTACCTGTCCCTGCACCTGAAGAAATGGAATTTCGAATAGTTTTAGTGACACCTTCCGCAGTATCGGTTACCCCGAAATCTTTAATTGTTTCTAGCTTATTGCTAACGCCAAAGACCGCTATCTTATCGTTCGTTCCGACATAACCTAATAGTTGATCTAACAAAGTCTGTAGTTGGGGCACCCTGTTTTGACTTTCCATAGAAACAGACGTATCGACAAGAACCAAGTAGGCTGTGTTTTCCGTGACTCCGCTCTCGCTTTTGACGGGCTGGAGATCGGTTATTTGGGTGGGAGTATCATTAATTTTGATGCTTAGGTTCTCTTTGATTTTGGCACTATTCACTCCGACGTTATCCAAGCGCACAAACAACGTTAAGTTCGGCAATTTAGACTCTACCTGAGTAATGCTTATATTAGAGTCGTTAGCTGCCTTGCTGACTCCGGGCAGCAAGAGGATAACAGAAGAAATTAACAGCAATAAAACAAGAAGGCTTCCTCCTCCTTTTTTTATTCCCATCTATACTCCTCCCCACAAAATGGAATGAACAGCAAACGGGACTTACCTAGTTCGATCGAATCATAGGCATGTAATTCTGTGACCGCTAAAATTGGAGCATCATTGACATAGATAAGGTCGCGCCCGTCACCGCCTTGGATAAAGAAGCGATTATGCTTGGAATCATAAATAACGACCGCGTGTTTTTCGCGGGAGATCGAATCATCTCCCTTGATACTGATATTGGTTTGTCCACGGCCGATGGTATTCTGACCACTCATAATCTGGTAATCCTGTCCTTTACTAGCGCCTTCCACACAGACCAGCCAGCCAACGACCGGATCGATGCCGGTTTTAGCCTTCATAATTCCAATGGTCTTCTCTCCCCGACTCGGCGCTCCGTTAGTATTGCGCGCACGTGTGACGGGAATATCACTTGCTCCATTTTGGGCATTCGTACTCAAATGTTGAGTTTTAGGGATATCACTTCCCGAAGCAGCACTATTCATATGCTGAGTAACCCCCGAAGAGGGCCCTTGCCCACTACAAAAGGGACAGCTCGGATATGCGGAAGCATCATAATAATGTCCTTGATTACATCGTAAAAGATCCATCTTCTTTACCACCCTCCATATTTCACGGTGTCTTGGTTATCGAATTCATTCCCGAATATGTCTAAAATCCCCAATCATTTAGACTCTTACTTCAAACATATTGCTTGGAACACCAAGGTAAAATTTCTCGCCATTTTTAAGAAAGTGCGGTTGCCCTGGGATAATACGCTGACCATTGTAAAGGTAGGTTCCGTTGGAAGAATTTAAGTCTTCTAAGGCGAAACTTTGCGCAGCTTCGTTAAAGGTTATACAACAATGACGCCGACTTATATCCGTCGTGTTGGCCGGGAAAACAACTTGACACTGCGCCGGATCTCTGCCAATGATCATGGCACCAGTTACATTCAGATTATTTCCAGCAAAATGTCCACTAACCCCAGTCAAGATTGGAATGGCTTGTTTTTGAATCAAGTTGTATTGATTCGGGTTATATTGATTAGGGTTCTGAGGTATGAGTTCAACCTGGTGGGCATTTTTCTTTTTGCGGCTGGAAGATATAGCAATAAGTACAATCGCTAGGACGATTAAGATGACTAAGACCACAGCTGCTATGATGGCTATTGGATTGGCAAACAATTTGGCGATAAACGACGATGATTGCATCGGTGAACCAGTTTTTTCATAGGTGATGCCAATACTATCTAATAAAGCCAATAGATAAGTCGGAACCATGGCTACATTATAATTATTGCCTTGAGTGCTGCCGTAGGTGTTTATACCAATGACTTTGCCGTTTTCATTGACCAGTGGACCACCCGAGTTTCCGGCTGCTATGGGCACCGTGCTATGGATTACATCAAGTGGATAAGAACCTTGTACCGATACCTGTGTCTTTTGATTCACTTCACCATTCGTAAAGGAGACATCACTGGGACGCGCTGCTGCCCTTTCCCTTCCAAGATAAAAACCGTCAAGCTGGTCAACAATACCTGGAAAACCGTATGCATATACTTTATCTCCGGTCTTAACGGAATTAGGATCGCCAAAAACCAGCGGGTCTACATTCAACCGCTCATTATCATTGACGATTTCAATCACCGCCAGGTCATTAGCCACCATTGATTTCGTGAGTTTTACCTCAATCGGTGCGTCATAAAGCATGATATAAGGATTCATTTCTTGGATATGTACGAACTTCGCCACATTCTCTACGGTTGCATACCTACCGGCATTTTGGAGGGCTTGAACAATTTGTTTGGCCACATCTTGAATAACCTCATTGGGGTCCATGACGTGGTAATTTGTCACGAGATACTTAATCTTTTCTCCCTTTTTCCCAATTGCGAATGTCGTTCCATGAACACCAATGGTCGCCGCCCCTAAACCGTCCACATTGACGAGATAATCCACGTATACTTTGAAGACGCTCTTTTTAAGTGCATCTCGATCAAACTCAGCCGAGGCCGTCATCGGATACCAACAAGATGTGCTCAAGAACACAATGGTAAGGAATAATAATAATCCTTTTTTTCTCATTTATTACATCCTTTCTTTTGGTTTAAATTCAAACCTGCAATCTGACCGCCTTTATATGCTATGCCAGGAATGCGTTAATTAAGATAACGAATAATGTAATAAATTCAAAAAAGGCTCCCACCTTTACTGATGAGAGCTAAGCTAAAAAGAAGAGGATCTTAAGCTTTTGCTTAAGATCCACCGTATGACCATAACATGTCCAAATCGGGAGGCGGGATGATGACTACATTAGTCTCCGCACGGATAATTCTCTTTATAAATTTGCGGCTAAATCTGATAATTCCACAGCTGACTTCGATAAGGATTCAATGGTTGCTCCAATTTCCTCAACCGCTGCGGAGACTTCCTGAGTATTCCCTCCTACCTTTTCTAACTCCAAAGTCATCCTGCCGACATGGCCTTGAATAGCTCCAATAATTTTACGAATATCTTTTGCGGAGGTAGCACTAGATACTGCCATGGCTCGGATTTCTGAAGCAACTACTGCAAAGCCTCGCCCTACCTCGCCTGCTCTCGAGGCCTCGATTGAAGCATTGAGTCCGAGAACTTTCGTATCACTCGCAACGGAATTGATATATTCAACCACTTCTTCCATTTGAAGTGCTTTCTCATTGACTTCTTGAGATTGAAGCGTAAGAGCGTGACCACCATCTGCGAGTTCTTGTGCAG
>JAUZPJ010000205.1 GCA_030706025.1 Bacillota bacterium
GCAGCCCGACCTATGGTCTGAATGAGCGAGCGATCTGATCTAAGGAATCCTTCTTTATCGGCGTCGAGAATAGCGACAAGGGACACTTCTGGCAAGTCAAGCCCTTCTCGCAGAAGATTAATCCCCACCACCACATCGATCTCACCTAGGCGAAGCTCCCGCAGAATTTCCACTCGTTCGAGCGTTTTAATGTCCGAATGGAGGTATTTTACTTTAATCTCCAGGTTTTTTAGATAATCAGTCAGGTCCTCTGCCATCTTCTTGGTTAGGGTCGTAACAAGAACTCGCTCATGTTTGGCAATTCGAGCTTTAATTTCACCCAGCAAATCATCGATCTGCCCTTTGGTCGGACGGACATGAATCTCCGGATCTAACAAGCCTGTGGGGCGAATAATCTGTTCCACAACTGTTGGGCAATGCTCCGTTTCATACGGCCCTGGAGTTGCACTTACATAAATGCTTTGCTTAATCTTCCGTTCGAATTCCGCAAACTTTAAGGGTCTATTATCTAAGGCTGAAGGAAGGCGGAAACCATAGTTCACCAACGTAGTTTTACGTGACCTATCGCCTTCATACATGCCTCTAACCTGAGGGAGCGAGACATGGGATTCATCCACAAATAGGAGGAAATCCTCCGGAAAATAGTGCAATAACGTATACGGAGTCTCCCCCGGTTCACGGAATGTTAAGTGGCGAGAATAATTTTCGATTCCATTACAAAATCCCATTTCTCTAAGCATTTCCAAATCGTAGCGTGTACGCTGTTCCAGCCTCTGTGCCTCGAGGAGTTTGTTCTCCGATTCAAAGACCTTCAGTTGTTCCTCAAGCTCTTGCTCGATATTTTCTGCGGCCTTCATAACCTTTTCTTGGGCTGTGACATAGTGAGAATTTGGGAAAATTGAGACATGGTTTCGTTCCGCTAATATCTCCCCGGTCAGCATATTGATTTCGTAAATGTGTTCGATTTCATCCCCAAACATTTCTACCCGAAGCACCCGTTCACTAGAACCCGAGGGATAGACCTCAACGACGTCCCCTCTTACTCGGAACGTACCCCGGGTAAAGGCCACATCGTTGCGATCATATTGAATGGATATTAGCTTTCGCAAAATCTCGTTCCGATCCATGACTTGTCCTTGCCGTAAAGAAAGGACTAAATCACGATATTCCTCCGGTGATCCTAGACCGTAAATACAGGAAACGCTCGCTACTACAATCACATCACGTCGCTCGAAAAGCGCCGCTGTCGCAGAGTGACGTAGTTTTTCGATCTCATCGTTTATTGAAGCATCTTTCTCTATAAACGTATCGCTGGAGGGCACATATGCCTCCGGTTGGTAATAATCATAATAGCTCACAAAATATTCCACAGCATTTTCAGGAAAGTACTCCTTGAATTCGCTATACAATTGCGCAGCTAACGTTTTATTATGGGCAAGAATCAGCGTTGGTCGCTGCACTTTTGTAATGATATTAGCCATAGTAAACGTCTTGCCCGACCCCGTGACCCCTAGCAAGGTTTGATATCTTCGACCTTCATTAACCCCAGCAACCAGATTATCAATAGCCTGCGGCTGATCACCAGAAGGTTGGTAAGGGGCATGTAAACGAAAATCCATGCTACATTCTCCCTTTCCATTAAATAATCAAGTCTATTACGAAAAAGATCATTAAGCTCTTCGATTGAAGAACTTAATGATTTATAATTCTTCCTAGTTTATTTTACATCCAGGACTTAGGTTATTCAAATTTATTTACTTCCAATTTACTCGCTTTATAAATTCAAGTTGAACATTTCATCATTTATCATTTAGCTTTATCTTTGGACTGGTCTTTGGACTGATCCCCTTGCCCTTGGGATTTCGACTTGTCTTGCTCAGTCTGCTGCTGTAACATCTCCGGGGGAATGGTTTTCACTTGTTCATTTGCAGTTTTCTCTGTTCCAATTACTTTACCTTGGGCATCAAGGTACTCACGTGTTGTTTCCGTTTTTATCCGTTCAGTAACTTTTTGAACTCCTGAAGGAATTGAGCTAGAACCCGACTTACCTTGAGCCTGGTCTCCCCCGCTACTTGCCCCTTGCTTATCGCTTCCCTGTTCCTTGGAGTTTCCTTTATTTTTATCCTGTGAAGTCTGACTTTCTTGTTGTTTCTTTTGAGTCTGCTGATCTTTTTGCTTTTTATCCTGTTCGGCAGTCTGCAGAGTCTTGGTGTAGCTCTTCTGAACCACTGCAAGATTTTCAGGTGTTACTGCTTTTACCTGAACAATCTTTGCTGGAATCTCCCCTTGTTCGCTAGTGATTGAGTCATTGACATCTAAGGACTCCTTTTTAATAATCTTTTGGGCCCATTGATAAGCATTGACGCCCTGAAGATAAGGGGAAGTATCCACGTCTCCAGCTTGATCACCGCTGCTCATCCGTTCTAACGAAGGAACACTAGCTTCTCCCCCGACTAAAACAGTCTTCTTGTCTAACTGTGCTTGTTTCAAAACTGAATTTGCTATAGCTGCTAATTTTTCATTTTGCGCCAACACACCCTGAACCTTGCCAGTATTTTTCTGAAGAAAATCCACTAACCCCTGCTTAGTGACCGATTCAGACCCTGGAGAATTGGCAATTGTGTGTATTGTTATCTTAGGATATTTGCTCAGAACAGCCTTACTTCCCGCCGCTTGTTTCTGGGATCCGCCCTCATTGGGGTCATCCTGTAAAATGACGACCTGACCCTCCGTCACTTTACTCACCAATGATTGAGCCATAAGTTCACCGGTCTTTTCCTGATCCGGAGTTATAATACCTTCAAGTTTCACCCCGGTCGGAAGTTGCGTTAAGGCCAAAATCGGAATTTTGTCTGTTTGGGATTTCTGCAAGAGACTGGTATCTCCCCCCTGATAAATTAGAATCTTAGCTCCTTTCAAAGGAGATTCATTGCCCTCTGCACTTTGATCCATATACTTTACTTTGGCATTTTCCTTCTTTGCTAGATCGTCGATTCCCTTGGAAATAAGTAATTTGTTTGGATCATCCGGGTTTAACGAAACTGCAATAATCGGCTCAGTTCCCCCTTTTGTTGTTGAAGAAGTTTTGTTCTTGATTCCCAAAAGGGCTTGTAGACCACAGCCAGTTATTGTTAAACTAAGACATAGGGAAATAACAATTAAAAGGGACCGCACTATTCTTGACATGGGACACGCTCCTTTCGAAGCTCGACCTTAATACTTTAGACTAGTTTTCCCCTGTCATCTAAAAAAATGCAGATAAAGAAAACTTGGCAAATGGTGAGCCTTGGCGAAAGCAGTCGCCTTAGTTGAAGAGGAGGACATATGTATGATTGGATTAGTTTCTCGTTTATTAATTAACGCCTTAGCACTTATTTTGATGACCATGATTGTTCCAGGTTTTCAGCTTACTGGCCTATTGACCGCCATCATGGCTGCGCTCGTTTGGGGTCTTGTTAATACTCTCGTACGACCGATTTTTTCATTCTTCACCTTTCCGTTGCAACTCTTAACCTTAGGGTTGTTTACCTTAGTTCTTAATGGGTGCATGCTAGCCTTGACTGCGAAGCTTGTCCCTGGATTCTCCATTGTGAATTTCCCCAGCGCCTTCATTGGTGCCATAGTTCTTAGTATTATTAGCTTATTTTTAACTCATCTTCTTAAATAAATACAAAGAAAATTAAAGGAGGGCTTTAACTTGCCTATCAAGTTGGAACATGTCTTAAAGCGTATCCAAGCCTTGCCTCCTTTGCCAACATCCGCTATGCGGGTGATTGCTCTAACTAAAAATCCAGCTACATCCGCACAAGAGCTTGAAACCGTGATTGCCCAAGACCCCGCGCTGGCGGCCAGCATGCTCCGTCAAGCGAATTCCTCCTATTATGGTTACGCCAGGCGAATCTCGTCTGTTCAAGAAGCAATTGTCGTCCTTGGTTTTCAGGCTACGCAAGGGTTAGCGATGGCTTCGGCAGTCGCTCCCTTCCTTAAAACCGGACTTAGTGGGTACGATATGGAACAAGAGGGACTCTGGAAACATTCCATGCTTACCGCCATGACTGCACGACGTTTGTGTCAAAACCTCAAGCTGCCTTTTGGGGATGTTGCTTTTACCGCCGGCTTATTGCACGATATCGGAAAACTAATTATCGCTGTTTATGTTCAGGAAGTGGGTCCCTATCTTTTGAAAAAGGTAAGTGAAGCTAAGGTTTCCTATGTCGAAATTGAGGAGAAAGTAATTGGTTATAATCACGCCACCGTCGGTGGAATGCTTGCCAAACGGTGGAATTTACCGGAGGATCTTGTGACCGCCATCTCCTACCATCATGACCCCTCTGGTGCCGAAAATTATACTAAACTGACCAACGTCATCCACGTTGCTAACGGACTTGCTAACTCGCTCGGAATGGGCGGTGGCGTGGATAGTTTTTTAAACCCCTTACTTCAGGAATCACTGGAAGACTTAACCCTCAAAGAGTTAGACCTCGAACTTCTAATCTCTAGCCTCGGGGATTTACTCATTGACCCTAGCCTCTTCAATTAATTTCAATGAATTAGCCCTTTACTTTCAACTCACACAAAATTTGGTTGAGAACGGTTTCTCGGTAGGAATCCAATTGGTCAAAATCTACAGCATCCATATACATTCCCTTCAGTTGAGACCGATTTGTCTGCCAAGACACTAAGGTCTCTTTTAATTTTTCACTGAATGGACGGTCTAATCCTTGATCTGCCAAGTTTTCCGGATTACCTTGCCAGATCGCTAAATGCCTCTCAGGAAATGCAATCCCAATGACTTCATCTGGATTGAGCGGATGTAAGACAATCTCTATTAACTGCCCCAATTGCTGGGCTTCGCGCAAGACCCAGTCCAAGGCATCGAGTGTTTCCTCCCCTTCAAGCCGTATTTGATCAAAGTCCTCCAGAAAATGGGGCGCTAGATTGAGCCATCCTTCAGCGGTTAAGCCGTGCAAAAAGTAGGGATTTACGACGCTCTTTTGCAAAAGCTTGAGAGCATTTTCAGCCAGTGGCCAAGGCCCTGTCTGCTCCCTCTTAACCTTTAGATGAGCTGAATTATCCAAGATCCAAGAGATATCTTCTTTATTAATATGAGGTTTATGTGATCTATTACTAATCAAGGATCCAAGCTCCGCCATTAATTCTTCCTCCAAGGACATCTGAAATCTTTGCAACCGATCTTCAATTTCAGTAATAACGGACCGTTGTTTTTCCAACTTACGCTCGTCACAAAACATACCAAAGTCAACAAATTTTTCAATGACACCCGGCGCTCTCCAACGCAACGGCGAGACCTCCATGGCATCCAA
>JAUZPJ010000206.1 GCA_030706025.1 Bacillota bacterium
GGGCTGATTTCAATCAAAAATCAAAATAGATAAAAGGAAAGGGAGAATAAAGATGACGATTCAAGTCAGAACGTCCGAATTTACGGAAAACAGACCCTTGCAATTTAAAGTTTTATCGGTTGAGCAGATTCAAAAGATCCTGAACAATGCCTTAAGAATTCTAGAAGAGACCGGCACCGATGTTTACTCAGAGGAAGCACTTTCCTTATTAAAAGATTCCGGCTGCACCGTTGACGGTGTTCGTGTGAAAGTACCAGCTAAGCTGATCGAAAAAGCCTTGAGTACGGCACCGTCCAAACTTGTCTTATATGATCAAAAGGGTAACGAGAAACTCTTCTTAGAGGGTAACAACAGTTATTTTGGACCGGGACCGACATGTCCGAATTTTCGTGATCCCGAAACCGGCGTGAGAAGACCAACTCTGACCCAGGACGTTGTCAATACAGCTATCGTTTGCGATGCGTTGCCGAATGTAGATTTTGTAATGTCCCTTTCGATGATTTCGGACTGTACAGCTTCATTGTCGGATGTTCATGAAGTTCGAGCTATGCTGAAAAATACGACCAAACCCATCGTTAGCTGGTCATTCGGTATCGAAGGCATGAAAGAGATTATCGACATGTGTTCGGCAGTGGCTGGAGGATTGACTGAATTACAAAATAAGCCGTTTGTAGTCATGTACTGTGAACCGACTTCCCCCTTAATCCATACGAAGGAAGCTCTGGAAAAACTGCTCTTCTTAGCGGAAAAGAGATTGCCGGTTGTTTATACTCCTGGTGTGGTTTTGGGCGGAACGTCGCCGGTCACAATTGCCGGTGGGCTTTCACAGGGCCTGGCGGAAACACTCATGGGTCTGTTATTAAGCCAATTAAAAAGTGAAGGCACACCCTTTATAGCTGCCGTTCAAGGCGGGCCGTTAGATATGAAGACTATGCAAAATCTTTATGGAGCCCCTGAGTTGATGTTATTGATGAGCGCTTCAACCGATATTTTCCACTATTTAGGTCTACCTATATGGAGTTATGCCGGTTCAACCGATTCTAAGATTGTTGATCAACAAGCTGCTATTGAATCGTCACTGCAAGTATTTGTAGCAGCCGCCGGCGGTGCCCATTTAATTCACGATATCGGCTTTACAGATCTGGGATTAACAGGATCATTGGATCATCTCGTTATGTGTGATGAAATCATCGGAATGGTTAGAAGACTGACTAAGGGTGTTGACGTAGATGAAGAGTCTATGGGTTTTGATGTCATCAATGAAGTCGGTCCGGGAGGATCATATTTAGGGCAGGAACACACCTTTAAACATTTCAGAGAAATGTATTCACCGACTTTGCTGGATAGACAAGGCTATTCGGCTTGGGAAGCTCAAGGGAAAAAAAGTATGAGCGATAGAATCTCAGAAAAAGTAACACGAATTTTAAAAGAACACAGACCAGAACAACTTTCGGAAGAGGTATCGAGTCAGCTTGACGAAATTATCGCCAGGGCGGAAAAAAGGACGACCCTTGAGAAGTAAACTTAAATCTTTTTAATAGAACGACAAAAATGATTAAATTGGAGGTATTTGAATTATGACAGATTTTAATCGTTTATCCGAAGCGGTAATCAGTGGTGATTTTCGACAGGCTGAGGTACTTACCAAACAAATGGTAGAAAATAAGGTTGATCCTCTGCAGATCATCAACGAAGGATTGATAGCCGGCATGAATGTTGTAGCGGTCCGGTTTAAGGCAGGCGATATGTTCGTTCCGGAGGTCATGATGTCAGCGAAAGCAATGAGTACCGGGGTTGAACTCGTGAAACCACTTGTAACGGAATCAGATATTACATCGGCAGGAAAAGTTGTTATCGGTACGGTTAAGGGTGACATGCATGATATCGGCAAGAACCTGGTTACGATGATGTTAGAGAGTGTTGGTTTCAGCGTAATCGATCTTGGTGTGGATGTGAAAGCAGAGACATTTATCGAAGCGATTAAGGAACATCACCCGCAGATCATTGGCATATCAGCTTTGCTTACTACTACTATGTTGAATATGAAGGACATCCTGGATATCCTTAAAGAAGAAGGTTTGAGAGACAAGGTAAAAGTGATTATCGGCGGTGCCCCTGTAACCCAAGAATTCTGTACTCAGATTGGTGCGGACGGCTATGCTGATGATGCAGCTGAAGCAGCTGATTTATGTAAAAGACTTGTTGGTTAGGGACTTAAGGAGGGATTATAGTGTTAGTTGTAGGCGAATTGATTAATACCAGCCGAAAGAATATTAAAGAAGCCGTTGAAGCCAAAAACGCGGAATATATTCAACAGATTGCCAAGGATCAGGTTGAAGCGGGTGCCGATTATTTGGACATCAACTGTGGTACGCGCGTATACGACGAAGAGGAAATTATGGCATGGCTCGTTGATACGGTGCGGGAAGTCGTGCAGGTGCCACTGTGTATTGACTCTCCCAATCCTAAAGCTCTGGCCGTGGGTTTGGAACGAGCCGGCGACAGTACTTTGATGGTCAATTCTATATCGGCCGAAAAGGAACGCTTTGAGCAGGTTCTTCCCTTAGTGAAAAAATACAATACCAAAGTGGTTGCCCTGTGCATGGATGATGCCGGAATTCCTGAGACGGCCGAAGACCGCCTGCGGGTATCAGATCAGCTAATCGTTGATCTGCTGGCAGCGGATATTTCTCAGGATCAAATTTACCTGGATCCGTTGATTAAACCTCTGGGGGTTAACAATCAGTTTGGAGTGGAGGTACTAGATTGCGTTAGGACCCTAAGTCTAAGATATCCGGAAATTCACTTTATCTGCGGGCTTTCCAACATTTCGTTTGGGCTTCCGGAACGGAAATTGTTGAACCGGGTGTTTATGGTGATGAACATTACGGCGGGCATGGATGGATTTATCCTCGATCCATTGGATCAGAGTATCATGTCCATGCTTGGTGCTGCCTGGACCTTAATCGGGAAGGACGACTATTGTATGAATTATCTTAAAGGGGTGCGTGCGGGCAGGATTAAGGCTTAAAGTGAGGCTGAAGACTAACTTAGAAAGTTTAAATGTTATAACATGAAAGAAGCAATCGAGACTTATTATTGGTAATATATAATAAGTCTCAATTGCATTGATTCCTTGAAATGTGAATGAAATCGCAGGAAGGAATGAAATCGAATGGAGAAGGCCAGAGAATCGCTTATTGAGAATTCCGAATATAAGCCTGTTTTGAAGCGGATTACGGTTTTTGCCGGTGGAGGAGCGGTGATAGACGGTTATATCCTGACTATTATCGGTATTGCTTTATTGCAGATAACGCCCGATCTAAACATGGATGTGAACTGGTCCGGGATCATAGGGTCTTCGGCGCTGCTCGGGATTTTGATCGGCGGGCTATTCTTCGGTTATATCACGGATTTATTCGGGCGGAGATTAATGTATACCATCGACTTGGTTGCTATGGTCTTGTTCTCTGTTGCACAGATGTTTATAAGCAGTCCTTTGGAATTAGCCGCGTGTCGATTTCTGATCGGGATTGCTATTGGGGCGGATTACCCCATTGCCAATGCCATGTTAACCGAATTTACCCCGAAAAAATATCGGGGATTCATGACCGGTAGTTTGGTCAGCGTTTGGTATGTTGGCGCTATTTTGGCCTCCATTGTCGGCTATGTGCTGCTGATCTTAGGACCTCATAACTGGCGCTGGATGCTGGGTAGTTCGGCAATTCTGGCCCTAATCATGCTGATGGGGCGCTGGGATACGCCAGAGTCACCGCGCTGGCTGATGAGCAAGGGCCGAACCGAAGAAGCGCGCCGGATTGTCAAGAACATTTGGGGAGAAGAAGCGGACTTGGAGGATCTGGAAGAAATCTGCAATGTCAAAACCGATGTCGGGAAAATATTTCAAGGGGTTTACTTGAAAAGACTAATCTTTGTCAGTGTATTTTGGACCTGTCAAGTCATTCCTTGTTTTACCTTATATACCTTCGGCCCGCAAATATTATCGGCTTTAAATATGGGGGAAGGAAATAAGTGGATTTGGGGTTATATGATCTTAAATATTTTCTTCTTTATCGGTTGTATACCGGCCTTAAAATGGGTTGAATCCGTAGGAAGACGTCCTCTGCTCATACGCAGTTATGTTTTTATGGCTTTATCATTATTGGTGCTGGGAATTGTCTCGAATGCGCCGGCAACTGTGGTTATCATCTGCTTTGCAGCCTATGCATTTGCCTCTGGGGGTCCCACCGTATTGGATGGAGTTTACCCGTCGGAACTATTTCCAACAGATATACGGGCTTCGGCCTACGGTGTTGCTACAGCAGTAAGCCGTCTAGGGGCCGCAATAGGTACTTACCTGCTACCGTTGAGTATACAGAAACTAGGAATCGAAACTACAATGATCATTGCGACGGTTATAACATCTTTTGGTCTAATAGTGAGTATAGCGTGGGCCCCTGAAACCAGGGGTAAAACTCTTAAAGAAACGAGCTCTGTTGTATAAGTTTCTCATTTTATTAAGCGTTCTAGGCTTTAGTAACCTTAATCGACTAAAAAATTAGGCTCGTTTTGGGTTGAGGCAATACAAATGCAATGTTGTTTATTACTATTAGCATTTATTTGTTACAATGGGGAAAATAGTTGGGTGAGGAATTTGCAACTAGGCAAATCAAGAGAAGAGGCTACCATCCTTTACAGATGATAGCCTTCATAGCTTCTTTATACAATCAGAAAGTAAAACTTACGTTATATACTTTCCAAGCATAAGGGCAACTAGGGCTGCCGCCTTCGCCGGAGGCTTAGCGCCAGCCAAGTTTACTTTAGAAGATCAGGCCTAATGCGATCAGAATCAAAATTGCAATTGCAATGACGCCTACTCCAACACCAACGCCGCAATAACCCATTCCATACATAAGACGTTCCACCTTTCCAAATTTAGAATACGATCCCCATAGCGATCAGAAGAAGAATGATTACTACAACTAAAGCGATTCCAGCACCAAATCCTTTTCCACAACCGCAAGCTGCTCCATCCATATGCGATTCCTCCTTTGTTAAGGTTAATACATAATATGCACGGGCTGGGGGAACTGGAACAATGTGGAATATAAAGACATCTATTTTTATTAAATTTCTACTGTCTGATTTTAGGTTATTGAGTTGCAGAGCTTAGATTGGAGGAAATTAAATGCTGACCCAGGCCAGAAAAGAACAGATTATCAAACTTTGTCAGGAATTGATTTGTCAGCCAAGTTATTCCGGTCAAGAAGATAAGATTGTTAAAATCATTCAAGAGAAATTTAAGAAGTTA